>JAGWRH010000008.1 GCA_028876695.1 Acidobacteriota bacterium
TTCGTGCTCGTGCCGCGGATTCGCGCCTTCCACCAGAAGCGCCATCGGCTTGGCTTTGATCACGATCGGAAAGATCTTCATGCACGACATGTCGTGGACGTGCGACCCCTCGTAATTTCCCCAGCAGACGTGCATCCGCACGCGATCGGCCGGCACGCGCGCGAGGGCATGATTTAACGCCTCCACTTGCAACTGCGCATAGCTCAAAAACTCTTCGTCGCTCAAAGTCTTGAAACGCGAATGCCGCCCCATCGCCAGGTCCGGGCAATCGAGTTGCAGCAGCAATCCGGAGTTGACGATCATCTCGTATTCTTCGCGCATCGCGCTCGCCAGCGCCCCCAGATACGCCTCATGCGACGGATAATATTCGTTGGGCTGGAAGACCGCGATCGTGCCCGGCGAAACCGCATTCATGAAGCCTTCGATCACGTTGGCTTTCGCCATTGCCTCTTTCATGTGAGCGATATCTTTTTCAACTGGCTTTAAATCCCGCACCTTGATCGGCCCTTTGCACACGGGACGCCGGTAAGTCGCCGATGCTCCCATCTTCACCAGCCGGTCGCGGTATTCCGGATAATCGTCCAGATCAAGGGGCGTCGGCCGCGCCGAATCGCCTTCGAATCCGGTCAGCCGGTGGCGAATGTACGTGGCGTAGCTGATCTTGCTCATCTCGCCGTCGCTCACGATGTCGATGCCGGACTCCACCTGCTTTCTCACTACGTCGGCCACCGCCCGGCTCATTACCGCGTCAAATTGTGCCGGGTCGTACTCCTCGCCGCGATCTTGCGCGAACAATAGATCGACAACCTCCTGCGGGCGCGGCAGGCTGCCTACATGCGTGGTAAGAATCCGGTCTGTGCTGCGTTTCATCGGGATCCCTTCGGGACGACTGCGATTTTGCTGCGCGTCAGAAAATACGCCTCTCGCGGGTTGCCTGGCAACTGGAATCCTGCCGTATTTCGCGCTCATTCGCCGAGTGCCGTGCGCGTTGTATCGCCGGCGTTCGTTCGCGCTACAGGGCGCTGATGTATACTGCGCGCCATGGACTCTCCCAATTTCGAATTCCACATGAGCCGCCTGGAGGTCGTGATCGCCGGGCCCGGAAAAATCTCGGCGCTCGGCCCTGAGCTCGAACGCCGCGGCCTGAATCGCGCCATCGTGGTCACCGGGAAAACCCTTGGCGCTTCGAAACTCCTCGATAAAGTCACCGGAGCGATGGGCTCGCGCTGTGCCGGCGTGTCCCGCGGCGCGAAGCAGCACGTCCCCCGCAGCTCGGTTCGCGAGCTGCAATCGGAAATCGAACGGCTGAACGCCGATTCGCTCGTCAGCTTCGGCGGAGGCAGTCCCATCGACACCTGCAAAGTCGCCAGTCACGCGCTGCTCTCTTCGCGCGAACTCGTCCACATCGCCATACCGACCACGCTTTCAGCCGGCGAATATACGCACGCGGGCGGTGTAACCGACGAATCCACGCTCGTGAAATCCGGCGTCTCCGATCCGCGGCTACAGGCGCGCACCATCCTGAACGATCCCGAGTTGACGCTCGAAACGCCCACGTGGCTCTGGGTCGCCTCCGGCATGCGCTCGCTCGATCACGCGATCGAATGCATCTACGCGATTCGCCATCATCTCCTCAGCGATACGCTCGCGAGCAA
>JAGWRH010000097.1 GCA_028876695.1 Acidobacteriota bacterium
ACGTAGAGGCGTTTCATCTCGCAGATTGTGCCGTTGAATTGTCGCAAGGCCACGCATCCGACGGCGACGCCGGAATTGTGGGCGAGCAGGAGGCAGCCCGAGGGCGGGCTGTAAACGCCGGGCAGACCTCTTAGTTCATCCTCGAAACCCTGAAAACAGAGGCTGAAGCCGAGTGAATGCGCGTATTCGAGGAAAAGCCGGCGCGCCTGCTCAATGTGTTCAGGGGCGGAGGCGCGGATTACGGTGAGCGTTTCGGCGCTAGGGCGCATGGACGAGTGGCCGGGCTCTTTTCGAGGGCGCGGCCGTGCGGGCAGTGTTGGGCCGGATGCGCGAGGCGGCAAGCTCCAAATTGGCGGGGACGATTATTTTCACTTCGCCGGGGCTAAAGCCCCGGAGAGATAGCGCGCGGCGCGGTTTCGGACGGCCTGAAGGCCGTCGTCCCCCGACTAAAGTCGGGGGCTGACACGCCTAACGCGATTAAAGTCACGGATGGTGTGGCTAAAGTCGGGGGCTGACACGCCTATATCGGGCGGCGTTTATCGCCTGTTCTCGACGCTGGCGGACGATTGCGAACCACCAGCGCGGTTGCGCTGTTTTGCGGCTACGTAGAGCGGCGAAAGTTCACGGAGGCGTTTCACTGTCTCAGCGACGCGCCCGGCGACGTAATCGACATCTTCCGCGGTATTGAAGCGGCCGAGGCCGAAGCGAATGGAGCTGTGCGCCAGATCCTCCGGCACGCCGAGCGCGCTGAGCACATGGCTGGGCTCGAGCGTGGCGGAAGTGCAGGCGGAGCCGCTGGAAACGGCGATGTCGTTGATGCCCATCAGCAGCGCATCGCCTTCGACGCCGGCGAAGCTGAGATTGAGGTTGTTCGGCAGGCGATGCTCGAGCGAGCCGTTGATGGTTACGGCGTCGAGACGGGTGAGGATCGCGTCCATTAATTTGTCACGCAGCCCGGCCAGGCGGGCGCTTTCAACAGGCATTTCCTTCGCGGCGATTTCGCAGGCTTTGCCGAGTCCGACGATGCCGGGCACATTCAGCGTGCCGGAGCGCAGGCCGCGTTCGTGGCCTCCGCCATCGATCATGGGCGCGAGCTGCACACGCGGATTCTTGCGGCGGACGTAAAGCGCCCCAACGCCTTTCGGCCCGTACAGCTTGTGCGCGGAAATCGAAAGCAGGTCGATGCCGTCGCGCTCGATATCGACGGAAATCTTACCGATCGCCTGCACCGCGTCAGTATGGAAGAGCACGCCGGATTGCCTGGCGATCTTGCCGATTTCGGCGACGGGCTGCAGGACGCCGATTTCATTGTTGGCGTACATGATCGAGATGAGGATCGTTTTCGGCGTGATGGCGCGACGGAGATCGTCGAGGCTGATGCGGCCGTCTTTGGCGACGGGCAGATAGGCGACCTCGCATCCACTTAATTCCAGGCGCTTGCAGACGTCGAGCACGGCTTTGTGCTCGGTGGCCTGCGTGATGATCTGATTGCCCTTGGAGCGATAAAACTCCGCCACGCCTTTGAGGGCCAGGTTGTCCGATTCGGTGGCGCCGCTGGTGAAGATAATTTCCTTGGGCGAAGCGTTGATCAGGCGCGCGATCTGTCCGCGCGCGTTTTCGACGGCTTCCTCGGCTTTCCAGCCGAATTCGTGATTGCGGCTCGCGGCGTTGCCGAATTTCTCGGTGAAATATGGCAGCATGGCTTCCAGCACGCGCAGATCGAGCTGCGTGGTCGCGTGATTATCCATGTAAACGGGAAGCTTAGGCGCCATAGGAAACATTTTATGCCCCGGCACCGCAAGCGTCCAGCGAACGCTCGCATTTGGCGGCGAGGACGCGGCGGCGCAGCAGGGGCATCCAGATGCGCAGCACAAAGGCGAAAAGCAGAAGTAACCCGGATGCGCAATGCTAGCGGCTGCGGCTTTTGGAGAGCAGTCGCAGAATCTCTATATACATCCAGACCAGCGTGACCATGATGCCGAAGGCGCCGTACCACTCCATGTATTTGGCCGCGCCGGCGTGCACGCCGCTTTCGACGAAATCGAAATCCAGGATCAGATTGAGCGCGGCAACAATTACGATCACCACGCTGACGCCGATGCCCAAAGCTCCATTGCTATACAGCATCGAAACGTGGTGGCCGAAAAATCCCAGCACTAGGTCGATCAGGTAAACGAGGAAAATTCCGCCGGTCGCGGCGACGACTCCCATGGTGAATTTTGGCGTGGCTCGGAGAGCGCCGGTGGTGTACAGCATCAGCATCACCGCGGTAACGCCGAAAGTGAGGCCGAGCGCCTGAATGGCGATGCCCGGGTAGGCGATGTTCAGGACGGCGGAAATGCCGCCGAGCGCGAGTCCTTCGCAGAGCGCGTAAACCGGAGCGGTGACCGGCGCCCATTCTTTCTTGAAAATGGTAACCAGCGCGAAAACCAGCCCGCCAATCAGACCTCCCCAGAGCCATGGGGCGACGGCGCCGGGTTGCGTATGCGCGAGCCACCAGGTGTAAGCGGCCGTCGCCGTGGCGCAGAAGAGCAGGAAGCCGGTCTTATTCACCGTGCCCTGCAGCGTCATCGCTTCGCCGGCGATGGCGACGTGGCCTTCGAATGTTTTGGCGTTTAGCGCGGGATTGGAGGTTTTGAGCAGGCCGGGCATGGGTTTGGCTCCTTTCAGCTAACTTCTGCCAGTATTTCCCGCTTATTTTACACCATACTGGAGGGGTGCTCGCGATGGGCGCCTTGCAGGGTGCGTGCTGGTAAAGCCGAGTTCTGAAGGCGGCCACACGTTCACTATTGCGCGCTGCGGAACGTGGGATAGAATGCAGCCCAAATGCTAGATGCGGCGAAGAATCGGCTGTTGAGCGAGGTGGGCCCGGGAACGCCGATGGGCAATCTGCTGCGGCGTTACTGGATGCCGATCGCGGGCGCGAGCGAGTTCGAAAGCGAATCGGTCAAGCCCGTGCGATTGATGGGCGAAGACCTCACGCTGTACAAAGATTTCAACGGCACATTTGGATTGGTGGACCGGCACTGCCCGCATCGCTCGGCGGATATGTCGTACGGGATCGTCGAGGACTGCGGCCTGCGCTGCAGCTATCACGGGTGGCGATTCGACCAAGATGGGCGCTGCACGGAGCAGCCGTATGAGGATTTGGCGCAGCCGGAAGCGCGCTATCGAGACAAAGTGCGCATCAAGGCGTATCCGGTGCAAGAGCGAGCCGGGCTGATCTGGGCGTACCTGGGGCCGCAGCCCGCGCCGCTGGTGCCCAATTGGGAGCCGTTCACGTGGGAAAACGGCTTCGTGCAGATCGTTTTCGCGGACGTGCCGTGCAATTGGCTGCAATGCCAGGAAAACTCCGTCGATCCGCTGCATTTCGAGTGGATGCACATGAACTGGAGCGCGCGTCTGGCGGAGCGAGCGGGGAAATATTCGCCTCGCCATCTGAAGCTGGCGTTCGATGAGTTCGAGTACGGCATCGTTTACCGGCGCATTCGCGAAGGCATGAGCGAAGAGGACCCGCTGTGGAAGGTCGGGCGCGTGTGCTTGTGGCCCAACGCACTTTTTACCGGCGACCATTTCGAATGGCGCGTTCCGGTGGATGACGAAAATACGCTCAGCGTCACCTGGTGCTTCAGCCGCGTGCCGCGCGAGCGCGAGCCGTACGTGCAGGAAAGAATTCCGGCGTGGCGCGGCCCCGTGCGAGACGCGGAGACTGGCCGCTGGATTTCCACGCACGTAATGAATCAGGATTTCATCGCCTGGATCGGGCAGGGAGCCATCACGGACCGCACGCGCGAACATCTAGGATCGAGCGACGCGGGAATCATCATGATGCGCAATCGCTTCTGGAAAGACATGGAAGCGATCGCACACGGCGAGGATCCCAAGGCGACGATCCGCGATCCCGAAGTGAACCGCTGCGTCGAATTGCCCATTGCGGATCGCAAACGCCTGGTTGAAGGCGGCACGCTCGAACACGTGCTGCGAAGCCCCGCGAGCGGCCGGTCGACCTCCGAGTACGTATTTCAGGCCGGCCAGCCGGCGGCAGTGCGCAAGGTGTACGCCGAAGCCATGGGACTTCCGCGCCGGCGCGCGAGGAAGGTGCGCCGGACAGCGCGATCTTGACCTCCCGGCCAATTTCCGAAGCCGTCCATAGTTGACATCGGCGCGGCAAACAGCGCCGCTGCCACGATTTCCTGAAAGATCGTCACTCGTTGCGCGGCGGCGCCCATTTTTTCAGAAATTGCACGATATCAGCGGGAGAGAGACGCGCGCTATCGTCAAATTCACCGTTTTTCTGGCTGTAGATCACTTTTCCATTCCACTCGAGCACGGCGAGGCTCGGCACCCGCACCACCTGGTGCAGCGGCACGCCATATTCATCGGCCAGATCGAGGTTTTTGTCGCCTTCGCCGATATTGATGTGCACCACGTGGTAGTTGGCGCTGACGAGCGGCGCGATGCCCGGAGCGTGAAACGCGGAGTTCAACACGTGGCAGTCGTAGCACCAGTTGGCGCCGAAGACCAGAATCACGCGTTTGTGGTCGGTCGCAGCGGATTTCAGCGCCGCGGCAATTTCGGCGCGAGCCTCGCGGGGCGGCGGATAGAGGTTCACATCGGGGTTGGCGGGTTGCGGGAGCTGGAAATTGGGATCAGGAGCGGGATCGGTGCGCTGCGTTCTCAGGATGCGCCATCCGCCGTCTTGCTGTTCCCACAGCTGCGCGGCTTCCACTATGGCCGGCTGCGGGCCGGATTTGGATCGCAGCTTCATTTCGATGCGCAAAGTCAGAACGGCCACGTCCGGCCGCGGGCGCTCGATCTGCAAAATCTTCGGATTGAAATCGGCCAGGCCGTCGGATTCGAGCAATTCCCAGAATCGCGGCTCCTCGCTCGGATCGTGAGCGGTACCCTGCGGAATTTTCGCCACCGCCGGCGGCACGGCGGAATAGAGCGAAACGAGCGCGGATTGGTTGTGATTGACGATTGCCGATTTCCATTGTTGCAACGGAGGGAAATCCGAGGCGGCCGGCCGGCTCGCCTGGCGCGCGGATGCTGGGACGGGCAGCAGGCATAAAATCCAGATCGCGCACAGGCGGGAGATTCGTACCCGTGTGGCTCGAAGCTTCATTCGCGGCATGGGGCTCTCCTGAATTGGCCGCCGGGCCACCGTCGATTCTACCGTATGCGGCGCATCTCCGGCTTCCCGATGCGTATGGTGCGTTGGACAGATGCGAATCCGCTGATACAATGCAGCGGATATGGCAGATTGGCGTCAGATTCAGGCAAGAATTCGAAAGGCCAAGAGCGGCCGCGATCCTTCGGCGAAACTTTCCGAATTGTACCAGCGCACCCGCGATGCGATGGTGGCGTGGGAGCTGGGCGCCATCGAAGAAAAAGCCGAGCATCAGGGCGAAGCCGCGAAGTGGTACACGATCGCCGCGCAGCGATTCCGCCGCGCGGACTGGAAGAAAAAAGCGGAAGAGGCGTTGACGCGGCTCGGCGCGCCGCATCCCGCCGAACACGCGGAGTTGCCGCGCGAAATACCCGCGCAGCAAGCGCACGCCGTGGCGCCTTCCGAGCGCGAGCCGCTGCCGGAAATTCCGGAGATGCCGGAGATCCCCGTCGAAGAGCCCGATTACGAATCGCAAATTAAGTTTTTCGGCGCCGCTGGAATCGATCAGCGCCGCGAAGACCGGATTTCGACCGAGGGCGGCGAGATTACGCCGAGCGACGTGCGCGCGGCCGAGCCGCAGGTGCGGCAACCCGCCCCCGCCGCCGGCGACGAATCCGGGCGGCGGAGGCGGCGTCGCGGGCGCCGCGGCGGAC
>JAGWRH010000098.1 GCA_028876695.1 Acidobacteriota bacterium
CAGATGGCGCTTCGGCTACCCGCTCTCGTGTCACCACCCGGTGACCGTTCGAAAGGCCGGCGCACGCGCCGGCCTTTTTGCGTATCTCCCCAGACACCGCGCGCTACCCGCTAAGTTCACGACCGAGCGACAGCACGGCCATAAAGGCCTCCTGAGGGATCTCCACGCTGCCGACCCGCTTCATGCGCTTTTTGCCTTCCTTTTGCTTCTCCAGCAGTTTGCGCTTGCGCGTAATGTCACCACCGTAGCACTTCGCGAGAACGTTCTTCCGAATCGCGCTAATCGTTTCGCGCGCGATCACGCGGCTGCCGATGGCCGCCTGCACCGCCACTTCGAACATTTGCCGCGGAATCAGTTTGCGCAGCCGGCTTACCAACTCGCGGCCGCGCTCGTACGACTGATCGCGGTGGCAGACAATCGCCAGCGCGTCCACCGGCTCTCCGCCCACCAGAACATCGAGCTTCACCAGGTCCGATTCGCGATAACCCGAAAGGTGGTAATCGAGCGACGCGTAGCCGCGCGAAACGCTTTTCAGCCGGTCGTAAAAATCGAGCACGATCTCGTTGAGCGGCATTTCGTAAGTCAGCATGATGCGCGTGGGCGAAAGGTACTCGAATTTCTTCTGCACGCCGCGCTTTTCCTCGCACAGCTGCAGCACGCCGCCGACGGACTCCTCGGCAGTGATGATCATTGCCGTCAAAATCGGTTCGGCGATTGTTTTGATCGACGTGGGCGGCGGAAATTTCGTCGGATTGTCGACTTCCAGAACTTCGTTCGTAACTGTCGTGATGCGATAGCGCACGCTGGGCGCTGTGGTGATCAGGTCGATATTGAACTCGCGCTCCAGCCGCTCCTGCACGATTTCCATGTGCAGCAAGCCCAGAAATCCGCAGCGGAAGCCGAACCCGAGCGCCGCGGAATTTTCCGGCTCGTAAAAAAACGCCGCGTCGTTCAGTTGCAGCTTTCCGAGCGCGTCGCGCAGCATCTCGTAATCGCTGGCGTTCACCGGGAAAAGTCCGGCGAATACCATGGGCTTGATGGCCTCGAATCCCGGCAGCGCGGTGGCGGTACGCTCGGCTTCCACGATCGTATCGCCCACGCGCGCATCGGCCACGCGCTTGATGTTGGCCACCACGAAGCCCACGTCTCCGGCGGCGAGCTCTTCGAGCGCGATCGGTTTCGGCGTCAGCACGCCCAAATCTTCCACCTCGTAAATTTCGTTGCTGGCGCACAAGCGCACCTTCATGCGCGGTGTCATGCGGCCCTGCATCACGCGCACCAGCACCACGGCGCCGCGGTACGCGTCGAACCACGAATCGAAGATCAGCGCTTGCAGCGGAGCGCCGGCGGTTCCTTTCGGCGCGGGAATGCGCTCCACGATCGCTTCGAGCACCGCTTCCACGCCCAGCCCGCTTTTCGCGCTGATCGGCAGCGCATCCTGCGCGGGAATCGCCAGCACGTTTTCGATCTGCTCTTTCACGTACTCCGGCTGCGCGGCGGGCAAATCGATCTTGTTGATCACCGGGACGATTTCGAGGTTGTGGCTCGACGCCAGAAACGCGTTGGCCACCGTCTGCGCCTCCACGCCCTGGCTCGCGTCCACCACCAGCAGGGCGCCTTCGCACGCCGAAAGCGCCCGCGAAACTTCATAGGAAAAATCGACGTGCCCGGGAGTATCGATCAGGTTGAGGCGGTACTCGTGGCCGTCCTTGGCGTTGTAATGCAGGCGGATGCTTTTGGCCTTGATGGTAATGCCGCGCTCGCGCTCCAGGTCCATCGAATCCAGCACCTGCGCGGTCATTTCCCGCTCGGTGAGCGCACCGGTCAGTTCCAGCAGGCGATCGGCCAGCGTGGATTTGCCGTGGTCGATATGCGCGATAA
>JAGWRH010000099.1 GCA_028876695.1 Acidobacteriota bacterium
GACGTATTCCATCGCGAAATATGGCTGATCGGATTCTTGACGATACGTCCGGCTGCATCCCGCACACGAGAGAAAAGCCACGGACTGATCTGCCAATCACCCCGAATCCACCGGTGCTTTCGGCGATTGAGCGCGCTAAAGCTCGCGGGATAGTCGTCCACGACTTCGACATCGCTTAGTAACCCGGCGCGCGCATAGGCGCTTTCAATCAGATCGTGACTCAGAACCGAATTGCCGGGCAGCTTGCCGTCGAGAACCTGTTGAAACGCAGAGACGGCGTAGATGCCCTTACCCGCGAAGATCGCTTCGCCGAAAAGGTCCTGGTAAACATCGGAAACGGCGCGCGTATAAATATCAAGGCCGGTCTCGCCGGAGAACAATGCAGCCAGCCGGGAGCTGTGCGCGGAGCGGACACTAACGTCAACGCGCGGCTGCAGGATGGCGTAACCTTCCGAGACGATATTCGATCCGGCATCGATGACGGCGGAGTTAAGCGGGTGGGCTATGGCACCTACCATCCGGTGCGCTGCGCCCGGCGGCAGTTGCGTATCGAGGTCAAGGGTGATGACGTACTTGACGTTCGGAATTACCGATAGATTCCCGGTTTTGCGGGAGAACGAATCCTCCTGGCCGAGCAGATAACGGTTGAATTGAAGCAGTTTTCCGCGCTTTCGCTCCCAGCCCATCCAAACGCCTTCAGCCCGGTTCAAAGTGCGCGAGCGATGAAAGTGGAAAAAGGAGCCCTGTTTTTTCCCACCGAAGGTCCTGTTCAATTGGTCGATCAATTCCGAACAGAGCGGGGCCAAGGCGTCTTTATCGTCGTACTGCTGATCGGAATCCGGGGGGTCGGTCAACAAAGCAAAATGCAGATTGCGGTCGCGGTTACCGAGAAACCGGATTTCCAAATCCTTCACGGCTTTCCGCACCTGCGTTTCGCTGGTGAGCAGCATCGGGACCACAACCATCGTGGTGCACTTCGCCGGTATGCCCTTGGAAAAATCAAGTTTGGGCAGCTTTTTAGGCGCGACTAACGATGTGACGAACGTATTCGTCACCATCACAGCGCACTCGAGTACGGCAAGGAATATGAGCAGCACGGGCCACAACGCGGGCGGGCGGGCGTCGATCAACCACAGCGCGCCGACCATCAACGCCAGAGCCGCCAACTCGACCGAGACAAAGTAAAAGTAATCGGGCGACCTGACCGCGAACGCGCGAAGGAAGTTCATTCTCTTGGGCCGATAGCCGATGCGTTGCTTCAGCGCCTCGCGACCCGGTCCGATCAGGTAATAGCCGACGTGGCTCCTTCGTTCCTTAGCACTGCCACTCGGCGTGTTGAGCCGCTGTGCTTCGCGAGCGAGCGTGACTGCTTCGCGGGCAACTTCCACCTCGCTATAGGTGGATCGCGCTGCCAATCTAGATACCGCCGCACGATAGGAATCGCGGCTCTCGAAGTCCATCTGACGATAGGTATCGAGAGGATCGGTCTTCAAAATTTTGTCGGTTTCGTCGATCTGTTCAAATAATCTTTTCCAATTCACATCCAGGAATGTTTTCAGGCTTTCGGCACAGCGGCGAAGGCGGCTGGACGTCTTGGAATTGACGACGTTCAATTCGGGCACGGATTGGGTATTAATGCGTTCGGAAAGCTCCGCGAGCCGCTCCAGGAGAGCGAATTCCAAATAGGCCCTCAAGTTCCAAATCTCTTTCATGTGCAGCGGCGATTCCTCTTGAATCGCTTGCGCGAAGGCCGGGAAATGAAGCTCGTCGAAATTCTCATCTGTCGCGTCGAGGTAGGCCACTGCGAGCGCGTAGACGCGGGGAACCGACGCGTCGTGGCCGCCTTGGCGCACGCGCGGCAGATCGCACTTGGACCGAAGCGCTTGTCTGCATTCCCGCAGCGCCGTCCGGATCGCCATCAGGTGTCCCAGAAGCGCCGATGCATCGCCTCTGATTTGCGTGCCGGAGGAAACCAGGCTCTGCAGGCGCTCCGCAACTCGCCCGATCTGCCTGGAAGCGACGGCCAGTTCTCGGGCGAACCGCTCGTGCGAGTCAGCTGGATCGAGCAAGGTCCAGCGGCGCGCGGCCTCCAGCGCACGGGCGCGCAGCGCGTCAGATGCGCTGTTATTCAAAGTACGCGACGAGGGTACGGGCGGCTTATCGGGGGCGGTATTGACCAGGGAAATTTCGACAGGGGGATTTGCCCCTGGATTCAGCGGAGAATGATGTACGGTGGCCATATTTCGAGTCCCTGCTATCTGTAATTTGCCGCTTGAAGCTCGAACATCTCGGCGTAACGTCCGCCCTCTTTGACCAATTGGTCGTGCGGACCTTCTTCCGCAATCCGGCCTCCCTCAAGCACCAAGATGCGATCGGCCATGCGGACTGTCGAGAAACGGTGCGA
Organism: Acidobacteriota bacterium; assembly: GCA_028876695.1. Classification (GTDB taxonomy): domain Bacteria; phylum Acidobacteriota; class Terriglobia; order Acidiferrales; family UBA7541; genus Palsa-295. The sequence goes on from JAGWRH010000099.1 coordinate 2,405, forward strand.
GATCAACACGGACATTTTCTGAGTGGTTAGATCCGCGAAGCGCTGGAAAAGGTCGTGCTCGGAGCGGGCGTCGAGCGCCGCGGTGGGTTCGTCGAGGATCAGCAGCTGCGCGTCTCGGAGGTAAGCCCGCGCCAGAGCGATCTTCTGCCATTCACCACCGGAAAGTTCCACGCCACCCTCAAAGCGCACGCCGAGCGTCTGCTGGAAGCCCCTCGGCAAACGCCGAATTACTGCCTCGGCGAAACTCTTTTCAGCCGCGACGCGAATCCGCGGTTGGTCATCGCAATGTTCGATGCGTCCCAGCCCGATGTTTCTGGACGCCGTCATTTCATAGCGAACGAAGTCCTGGAAAATGACGCCGATTTCGCGCCACAGGTCCTCAATGTCGTATTCGCGTATATCAATGCCGTCGAGCAGAATTTGCCCGGAGGTAACCTCGTACAACCGCGTCAAGAGCTTGACGATGGTCGTCTTGCCCTGGCCGTTCTCTCCGACCAGCGCGATTCTTTCAGAAGGGCGAATCTTGAAATTGATATCCTTCAGAACCAGACGCGGATTCCCTGGATACGCAAATGAGACATCACGGAATTCGAAGCCCTGGGTGATCGGACGCGGAACGGGCAATGCATTCGGCTTCGACGCAATTTTCGGCCGCATCTCGAAGAATTCGAGCAGATCCGCCATGAAGAGTGCTTGATCGGCGATACTGGAGAAGGTCGAGAACAGCTGCTGAATATTGCTGCTCGCTCCGGAGATGGCGCCTGCAAGGAACACCAACGTGCCGATCGTTAAGGCGCCCAGTATCGTTTCGTAAATTACGTACGCATAAGTTCCGTAGTAGCCGATGGTCCCAAGTAAGGTAAGGAACGCGCCGATGAGCAGTTTGCGCTTTGCGAGCGATACGTTTTGGTTGTGCAAAGCGTCAGAGATATCGGTGTAGCGCCGGACCAGGAAAGGGCCCAAGCCGAATAATTTCAGCTCCTTGGCGCTTTCCTTGCTCCCACCCAAGATTCGCAAGTACTCCATTTCGCGTTTCGCGGGAGTCTGCTGGAAGTTGAGCGAATAGCCCAGGAAAGCGAAGTGCGTCTCACCCAGAAAAGCCGGCACCACGCAGACGATCAACCCGAGGAACAGCAGGGGCGA
>JAGWRH010000100.1 GCA_028876695.1 Acidobacteriota bacterium
GCGCCGCGATCGACCGCGCGGGCGTTTTCCGATAGCAGACGATCGATTACCGCGTCCGCGGAAAGCGACTCGAACTCTTCGGCCATCAGCGTTTGGCTCATCCATCCACCTTTTGGGAATCGGAGTGCTTGTCGCGCCACTTGCGAAGCACCTTCATGATGCGTTCGGTGGCTTGCTCATCGGTGTCGTCATCGATTTTCACGGCGAAAAATGAATCCGGACCGTAAATCGCGCGGACCACGCGCTTCTGGTCGGTGCCATCGTCGAGCGGTGAAAAAATGGTGATGTGGCCAGAAAGCTGATAGGCCTTGGCGACGGTGACGAGCTCATGGGCGAGGAAATCGTTTGGACCGGCAAGCTGCGCGTGCCAACCCTCGTCGAACAAGCGGCGCTCCAGCAACTCCGCGACATGGGGCCGGCCCTTCAACCAAACGGCTCCGGCGGGATGGCCGAACCGCAGGACGCGCTCTTCCTTGGTACTGTGCTGGCGCGGCGAGGTGTGCGGCTGATCTTCGATGGCGCGCTCGACGATTCCGGCGCCGACGGTCACGTTGGTGAGCGGGTCGATGACGATGAAGCTTCCGGTGATGCGATTCAAACGGTACGGATCGAAGAAGAGCGGCAGGGTGGTTTTCACATCAACGGCAGCGATGTCGTTCATGTCGAGCTTTTTCGCGGGCGCGCGATCGAGGGTGTTGATATCCACGCGATAGCGAATCTGATGCAGACGCGCGCGAACGGTTCGGGCCGTGTGCTTCAGCAGGTAAATCTTGTGCGGGTCGAGCGGCTCGGGATGCATCCAGACGAGCATGGCCTGGAACGCGGTGCCGACCGAAGGCAATTGCTCTTCGGCGACGAGCATATCGCCGCGGCTGATATCGATTTCGTCCTCGAGCGTGACGGTGACCGAATCGCCGGGAGCGGCCGATAGCGGCTCGCTTTCGAATGCGACGATCGAGCGCACCCGCGTCTTCACCTTTGACGGCAGCGCGACGACCGTCGAGCCGGCGCGCAAAGTTCCGGACGCGACCTGCCCGGCAAATCCGCGGAAAGTGGCGTCCGGGCGGATGACGTACTGCACCGGAAGACGCAGAGGCGCATCCGGCGAAGCGCCGCCGGCCGGCAGATTTTCGAGATGTTCGAGCAATGCCGGTCCCTCGAACCAAGGCATACGCTTACTGCCGCGCACGACGTTATCGCCTTCGAGCGCGCTCACCGGCACGGCGTACACGTTGCGAATGCCCAGCTGATCGGCGAACTGCCGAAATTCGGCGACGATGCGCTCGAAAACATCCTGCGAAAAGCCGACCAGATCCATTTTGTTCACGGCGGCGACGATGTGCTGAACTCCGAGCAGATGGGCGATGTATGCGTGGCGGCGAGACTGGCGCAGCACGCCTTTGGTGGCGTCGACGAGCACCACGGAGGCGTCCGCGGTGGACGAGCCGGTGGCCATATTGCGGGTGTACTGTTCGTGACCCGGCGTATCGGCGATGATGAACTTGCGCTTGGGAGTGGAAAAATAACGATAGGCGACGTCGATGGTGATGCCCTGCTCGCGCTCGGCGCGCAGACCGTCCGTGAGCAGCGAAAAATCGATCGGGCCCGCGGCGCGATTAATTTTGCTTTTCTTGACGGAGGCAAGCTGATCTTCGAGGACC
>JAGWRH010000101.1 GCA_028876695.1 Acidobacteriota bacterium
GCACCGGCAACTGGCGCATCACCGGACGCCTGAAGAATCTCATCGTTCTGAATTCCGGCCATAATGTCGCGCCCGAACCTCTCGAACACGCCCTCGCCGCGCGCCTTTCCGGCGCGGAGCAAGTGGTGCTCGTCGGAAATCGGCGCAGCTTTTTGAGCGCGCTCGTCGCCGCGCCTGCGGCTCCTGCTTCGGGCAATTGCACGAATGGAGACGGCGCATTGAGCGCCCGTCACATTCAATCCGCACTCGATGCGTTCAACTCCGGCCTTCCGCACTACAAGCAAATTCGCGCTTTCTGCGTCGTGCGCGAGTCGTTTACGATCGAAAATGGCCTGCTCACCACCATGGGCAAGCTCAAGCGCGACGCCATCGCCGCGCGCTTCGCCGGTGAAATCGAATCGCTCTACCGGAAAAAGTCCGCATGAAATCCTTTCGCGGCAAAACCCTTTCCTGGACTACCGCGGAAGGTACGGTCGAGCTCGCGCTGCATCGCGAGCCGTGCAATGAAATCGGCTCGGCCACTCTTACCGAGCTCGAAATCTTCGCCGCCGCGTTGGAGACGCTCGAAAAAGATGCTCACTCCGTGATCGTCTTCAGCACGCGCGCCGAAGGATTCTGCGCCGGCGCCGATTTGCGCGAGCTGTATCAGCGTTCGCAGCCGCTGCCGCCGGATAAGCGGCTGCACGAACTTCGCGATTTTCTCGAGCGCATTCACCGCGTCATGAACGCTCTGGATGCCGCTCCGTTTACCACAATCGCCGCGGTCCACGGTGTCGTTTTCGGTGGTGGATTCGAGCTCGCGCTCGTCTGCGATCTGATCGTTGCGGACAAGATGGCGCGTTTCTGCTTCCCCGAACTGCGCCTCGGTCTGATTCCCGGGTTCGGCGGGATTCCACGCCTCAAGCGCGATCTCGGCAACGCCGTGGTTCGCGACTTGCTGCTCACCGGCCGCAGCATCAATGCCGCGAAAGCGCAATCAGTCGGCCTCGTCAGCCAGCTCGCCGCTGAAGGCGACGCCCTGCGCGTCGCGCGAGCCGCCGCCGCGCAAGTAAACAAATTCGACCGCGCCACGGCCACTGCCGCCAAGCGCTTTCTGAAGCCCATTCCGCACGACGAGCTGCGCCAGGAAATCGACATTTTCTGCGATCTGTTTACCTGCCCCGCCGTCGAAGCGGGTCTGCGCAAGTTTGTCGAATCCACGGACGCGCTTCCCTATTTGCCGTGAGCGTACTCGCACCAATCCATCGCGCGCGAACCCCGGGCGCAGTACAATCGCATCCGGCGCAAATCCCATGAGCACACTCGACCAAACCACCGAGGAAATCCTGAGCCTCGCCGCCGCCCATTTCAAAGTGCCGCGCGAGCGGCTCTCGCCCGGCGACGATTTCTTCAAGACGCTCGGCATCAATAGCCTCCAGGCCCTCGATTTGCTCACGCGCCTCGAGCAGCATTTCCGCATCGAACTTCCCGACTATGAATTGCAGGGCGTGAGCGATTTCCGCACGCTCGCCGAACGCATCCAATCGCGCCTCTGATGCTGGACCTCCGCGAGTACAACTGCCTCGGTGAAGCGCTGCGCGCCGGGCTGGCTCGCTGGCCCGGGGAGACATGCCTCATCGAGTCGGACCGGGACCGCGAGAAGGCGCGCCTTACCTACCGCCAGTTCCGGGAAGCCGCGCTGCCGCTCGCCCGCGCGCTGCAGGAAGCCGGCTTTCAGAA
>JAGWRH010000102.1 GCA_028876695.1 Acidobacteriota bacterium
GTGCCGCTGGCCACAATCGCGCAGTCCGCCGACGCCAGCACGTCGTAAACCAAGCCTTGCACGTGCCGAATATCAATTCCCAGAGCCCGTTCGTACTCCGCGAATGGACGCAGATCGATTCCCGGTGCTGCCGCATGGACGAACTGAACCGCGCCACGGCTCGCGTGGTCCCGAGCAATCAACGCGCAGGCATCAAGGATGGCCTTGTAATGCTGCGCGATTTCTTTGCGTCGGCTGCCGGGAAGGACGGCTACGATCGGCCGCCGGGTATCCAGGCCAGTCCGAGCCGCAAATTCCTCTCGCGTTCTCGAAGGATGTACCACGTCGGCTAGCGGATGACCCACAGAGCTCACCGGCACGCCGGCCCTTTTGTAGATCTCCTCTTCAAACGGGAAGATCACCACCATGCGTTGGACCAGCCGCTTGATCACGCGCACGCGTCCCGGACGCCAAGCCCAAATCTGGGGCCCGACAAAGTAACCGACAGGTATGCCGTACCGCTTCAGCCTCCGCGCCACGCCGAGGTGCGTGCCCGGCGAATCCACGAGAATGGCAAGCGCCGCCTTGCGCAGCAGCGCCTCGCGCGCCAGGCGCCTCTGGACGCGCACCACCGTCGGTATTTTGTGCAGCACCTCAGTGATTCCAACGACTGCAACTTCGTGATAATCCGCCACGAGCTCGACGCCTGCCTCCGCCATCCGAGGCCCGCCCATGCCGAAGAGATTCGCGTCCGTGCGTTTTAGAATGGCCTTCGCCAGCCGCGCGGCATACATATCGCTCGAGGCTTCTCCGGCGGAAATTAGGATAGCCGGCGGGTTCATGGCTCAGGGACGGTTCGGGCAGGAAATAGAGGCGGCGCCACGCAGGCGCGGCAAGCGGAAGGGGCGTCGCGGATTAATCATCTGCGGGGATCGGATGGCCAAATCCGCCGGCCGTCGCCGACGGGAGGGAAAGCTCCAGTTCTTGTTCCTTGTATTGCAACTGATACAGCCGATGATAGATACCGCGCTGCGCCAAAAGCTCCTGATGCGACCCCTGCTCTCGCAGCCGCCCTTTGTGGAACACCAGAATGCGATTGGCGTGCTGGATGGTGCTCAGCCGGTGAGCGATTACCACGGCCGTCCGTCCGGTCAATAGACGGTCGAGCGCCTCGCGAATCAGCAGCTCGGTCTTCGTATCCACGCTCGACGTAGCTTCGTCGAGGATGAGAAATTTTGGGTTATGCGCCAGCGCCCGCGCAAAGCTCACCAGCTGCCGCTGGCCCACGGAGAGCCCCCCGCCGCGCTCATTCACAGGCGTTTCGATGCCGTTCGGGGACGAATCGATCAGGGAGCCGAGTCCCACCTCGCGCAACGCACGCTCACAAGCCGCGCGATCGATATTCGGAGTGCCGAGCTTGACGTTGGATTCGAGCGTGCCGGTAAACAGGAACGGGTCCTGCAGGACGATCCCGAATAACCTCCGCAGATCTTGCAGATCCAACTGCCGGATATCGACGCCATCGAGCAAAATGCTCCCGCGCTGGATTTCATAGAACCGCAGCAGCAGCTGGATGATCGTGGTTTTGCCCGCTCCGGTGTGACCCACAATGGCGAGGGTTTGGCCCGGGTCGACGCGGAACGAAACGTCCCGCAGCACCCACTCGTCGTCCTTGGGATTTGCGCCGCCGTGATACGCAAACCAGACGCTGCGGAATTCGATCTCGCCGCGGGGAGCCGGCAATTCTCGAACGTGGGCGGGCGATGTGATGGTCACCGGTTCGTCCAGAAGCGAAAAAATTCGTTCCGACGCCGCCATGGCTGTTTGCAGGATATTGAATTTGTCGCTCAAGTCCTGAATCGGACGGTAAAACTGCTGTGCATACACCATGAACGAAAACAGCAATCCAACATCGACCGTGCCCTCGAACACGCGAACGCCGCCGATCCAGTACAGCAGGGCTACGCCAGACATGCTCAGAAACTCCACTCCGGGCAGAAAATATGCGTAAGCCTGAATCGCGTCCTTGTATGAGTGCAGATATTCGCGGTTGAGCCCAACGAACTGCTGGCGCGCCATCTTCTCCCGATTGAATAGCTGAACCAATGCCATTCCGCTGATGTGTTCCTGCAGAAAGGCGTTGATCCGCGCGACCCCCGTGCGGATACGCCGGTTGGCGTCGCGGACCTGGTTACGAAAGAGGTAGGTCAGGACCAGCATAAACGGGAGCGGCGAGAATGTTGCGAGCGCCAGCCGCCAATTCCACACCGTGAGAAAGATGGCCATCCCGAAAAGCATCACGAAATCGTTGAGCATCGCCACAACGCCGGAGGCGAAAAGGTCGTTTAGCGCGTCCACGTCGGTCGTCGCGCGGGTCACGAGCCTGCCGATCGGGCTGCGGTCGAAGAAGCTGACGGGCAGCCGCTGCAGCCGCTCGAAAATTTCCTTGCGCAGGTCGTACATCGTCCGCTGGCCGACGATCAACATGATCCGAACTTGCGCGTATTGGAGTACGAAGCTGGCGAGCAGCATCGATAGGTATATGACCGCTACGATGAGCACGCCGCGGAGCGCTATATTGCGCGCGATTTTGTGCGCAAAGCCCGGGTCGATATAGCCGTCGATGACGACTTTCCACAGATATCCCTGAATGAGTTGCGTGCCGGTCCAGGCAAGCGTGAACGAAAAGACGAGCGCCACGAGCCAGCGGTAGGGCCGCAGGTAGCCCAGCAGCCGCCGGGTAAGCCGCGTGTCGTAAATCTTTCCGAGCTTTTCTTCTTCGCGAAAATCGCTCATTCGCGTTCGAGTTCCTCTTCGAGCAACTGTTTCTGATACAGGTCGGCGTAGTAGCCGCCCAGCGCCAGCAATTCGTCGTGGGTGCCGCGCTCAACGATGCGCCCCTCGCGCATTACGATGATCTGGTCGGCCGTCCGCACCGTCGAGACGCGGTGCGAGATCAGAATTGTGGTGCGATGGCTCATCACGCCGCGCAATTGGCGCAGGATGCGTTCTTCCGTTTCCGTGTCGACGCTGGAGAGGGCGTCATCGAGAATCAAAATGCGCGGCTGCCGCAGAATGGCACGGGCGATCGAGGTTCGCTGTTTCTGTCCGCCCGAAAGCGTGATGCCGCGCTCGCCGACCATGGTGTCGAACCCGCGCGGGAAAGTTTGAATCTCACCGAAAATTCCGGCGATTTCAGCGGCCTCAAAAACGTGTTCCTCGGCGGCCTCGGAAACGCCAAAAGCGATGTTTCCGCGGATCGTATCGCTGAATAAGAACGTGTCTTGAGGGACGTATCCAATGGCAAGACGCAGCTGGGAAAGCGAATACTGGTCGATGGGGTTTCCGTCGATCAGTACGGTCCCATGCGGCGCTTCCCATAGCCGCCCAATCAGCGACGCGAGTGTGGACTTGCCACTGCCCGTCGGTCCGACGATCGCGAGCGTCGCGCCTGCCGGCACATGTAGGTTGATATCGTGCAAAACCTCCATGCCTCCGGTGCCATTCGAACCGGCCGGATAGGCGAACGACAGATGGTGGAAGTCGATCTCGCCGCGAATGGCGTTCGTAGCGCCAGCGTGCCCATTCGAGGGCACGCCGCCGGAATGTGGCGCAGGCGCGCCCTGCTGGTCCTGAATGTTGGGCCGCGCGTGGAGGATGTAGTTCAGGCGTCCCATGGAAGCAGCGCCGCGCTGGAAAATGTTGGTGACGTACCCGATGGCAATCATTGGGAACGTAAGCTGCATCAAAAACATGTAAAACGAGGAAAACGTGCCGAGCGACAGCCGGCCATCAATTGCCTGCTGGCCACCGAGCGCAAAAAGCAGCACCACCGTTGAGCCGATCAGCACCGATAGCGCGGGCATGAACAGGCTCCAGCTGCCGATGAGCTTGATGTTGCGGCCTACGTAGTCGCGGTTCGCTTCATCAAATGTCTCAATTTCGGCTTTCTCCTGCGCGTAGGCTCGCACCACGCGGATACCCGTGAGATTTTCCTGCGCGCGTGTGGAAAGCACGCCGAGCGCCGCTTGAATCTGTTCCGAGAGGCGGTGAATGATTTGTCCGAAATAGCGAACAGCCAGAGCCACGAACGGCACCGGAAGCAGCACCCACAAGGTAAGCTCCGCGGAGAGCTTGACCATGAAAAAGATGGCCAGCACCATGGTCGCCAGCGTCACCGCGGTGTACATAATCCCCGGTCCGAGGACCATTCGCACCGCGTTCAGGTCGTTTGTGGCGCGTGACATCAAATCACCGGTTCGATTTCGTGCGTAGAATTCCGGGTCCAGTTCGAGCAGGCGCGCAAGCACATCGTTGCGCAGATCGAATTCGATATCGCGCGA
>JAGWRH010000103.1 GCA_028876695.1 Acidobacteriota bacterium
AGGACGAGTTGGATCGCGGCGGACAGATATTTTTCGTGCACAACCGCGTCGAGTCGATCGCGTCGATCGCCACGATGGCGATGCGGCTGATGCCCAACGCGCGCGTGGTGGTGGGCCACGGGCAGATGCGCGAGGCGGAACTGGAAAAAGTGATGCTGAAGTTCGTTCGCGGCGAGGCAGACATTTTGATATCGACGACGATTGTCGAAAATGGCTTGGACATTCCGCGCGCCAACACGATCATTATCAATCGCGCGGACCGGATGGGTCTTTCCGAGCTGTATCAGCTTCGGGGACGCGTGGGCCGGTCGAACCAGCGCGCATACGCGTATCTGCTGGTGCCGCCGGACGTGACGCTTTCAGCGATCGCCCGGCAGCGGCTGGCGGCGCTGAAAGAATTCAGCGATTTGGGCGCGGGATTCCGGATCGCGGCGCTGGACCTGGAATTGCGCGGCGCGGGAAACCTGCTGGGACGCGAGCAGCATGGGCACATCGAGGCGGTCGGTTTCGATATGTATTGCCAGATGCTGGAACGAGCGGTGGCCGAGCGAAAAGGCGAGGCGGTTGCGCCGGAGCGCCGCGCCACATTGAGCCTGGGGCAGGAGATTCGCATCCCGCCCGACTACATCGAAAACGAAAACCTGCGGCTACGAATTTACAAGCGCATCGCGGACGTGGCCACGGAAGAAGCGCGCGAGGAGACGCGGCGCGAAATTACCGATCGGTTCGGCCCGCCGCCGCCGGCCGTGGAGAATCTTTTGGATTATGCGGTCCTGAAAGCGCTGGCGGAAAAATTGCTGGTTGCGTCAGTGGACCGCCGCGGAGATCAAATCGGCATCAAATTTTACGACGACACGCCGGTGGGCCCGGAACGCGTGGTGAAGATGGTGCGGAAGCGGCGCGACGTGCGCATCGATCCGAGCGGAGTGCTGTGGGTCGGCGCGAAGGGCAAGGGCGGGGCGATGGAAGCGGTGAGAAACGTGTTGCTCCAGTTGCAAGCGCAGGGATAGACTTTCGGGAGAGTGTAGACCATGAAATCGCCGAAATTCTCGTGGATTATTGCGCCTGCATTGGGAGCGGCCGTGTTATTGGCGCCCGCGTTCGCGGGCGCGCAGACGCAAGAGCAGATCATCGAAGATATCGTCGCGCGCGTGAACGACCGCATCATCACGCTCTCCGATTACCAGAAAGCGCTCGACGGGCTGCCGCAGGAAGTCCAGCAGGATTGCCAACAGCAGCAACCCGCTTGCACGCCGGATCAGCAGCAGGCGGAGGTGGCCGGCAAGAAGAAGAATCTGCTGCGCGATATGATCGACCAGCAATTGCTGATCCAGCGCGGCAAGGACATGGGCGTCGACGTGGAAACGGACCTGGTGAAGCGGCTCGACGAGGTGCGCAAGCAGGACGGCTTCACCACCATGGACGATTTCCAAAAGGCCGTGGAGCAATCGGGACTGGCCTGGGAAGATTACAAGTCGCAGATGCGCAACGAGCTGCTGACGCGCAAAGTGATCCAGCAGGAAGTGGGGGACCGGGTCGATATCGGCAACGAAGAAGTGAAAAAATACTACGACGCGCATTCCAACGAACTCATCCGCCCGGAAGAAGTGGACCTTTCCGAAATATTCCTGAAAACCGAAGGAAAGCCCGCCGATCAGATCGCGGCGATTCACAAGCAGGCCGACGATCTGCGCACCCGTATCGTCAATGGCGAGGATTTCGCGGCGCTGGCCAAGCGCTATACAGAGGGCCCGGCCAAAGAAGACGGAGGCGAGCTGGGAGAATATCAACGGGGACAACTGGCCAAACAGCTCGAAGATGCCGTGTTCAAGCTGGAAAAGGGCGGGATGACGGATGTGATGCAGACGCAGACCGGGTTCATCATCCTGAAGGTCAATGCGCATTACGACGCGGGATTGCAGCCGCTCGACAAAGTGGAGACCGAAATCACGAACCGGTTATACGCGCAGAAGATGGAGCCGGCGCTGCGCGAATATTTGCAGCAGCTGCGCGAGGAAAGTTATATTCGCATTCGCGCCGGATACACCGATACGGCGGCGGTAAAGGGCGGGACGGTCGTCGAGGAAGTGCCCCCCACGCCGGACACACCGGAAAAGAAAAAAGGCAAGAAACATCTGCCACTGCCGAAAATGGACAGCGAATGAAGCCGCAATACGTTGCCGAACTCGCGGATGGGCAGGTGGTGGCGTCGCTGTATCTTGTGCGCGAGAAGGAAATTCGCACCTCGCCGCGGACCGGGAAAACGTGGCTGGAGTTGAGCCTGGCGGACCGCTCCGGATCGATTCCCGCGAAAATGTGGGACAACTTCGAGGCCGTCGCCAAGACCTTCGAGCGCGACGATGTGATCCGCGTGCGCGGCCGCGTGAAGCTATATAACGACCGCAAGGAATTAACGCTCGAGCAGATCATTCCGGCGGCCGAGAAGGACTACGAGCTTGCGGATTTTTTGCCGCATACGAAGTATGACGTCGAGCAGCTGTATGCGCAGCTGCGGTCGGCCGTCAGCGAAGTGAAGAATCCATGGCTTCAGAAGCTGCTGGCATGCGTCGTGGACGACGCGGAGGTGGCGCCGCGGCTGAAGCGGGCTCCGGCGGCGATGACGATGCATCACGCGTATCTTGGGGGCCTGCTGGAGCACACGATCAGCCTGGTCGGGCTGGCGAACGCGGTGTGCGCGCACTATCCCGAGCTCGATCGCGATCTGCTACTGACGGGCGTTGTGCTGCACGACATCGGAAAGCTCGAAGAGCTGCGCTACGCGCGGGGGATTGAGTATTCCGACGAGGGACGTTTGCTCGGACATATCTCGATGGGCGCGATGCTGGTGCGGGAGAAATGCAAGGCGATCGAAAATTTTCCGGCGCCGTTGCGCGTGATGGTGGAGCATTTGATTCTGAGCCATCACGGATCGCACGAGTTCGGCTCGCCGTCGTTGCCGCAATTTCCCGAGGCCGTGGCGCTGCATGCGATCGACGATTTGGACTCGAAAATGGCGGCGATGCGAGCGAGCCTGGATGCCGGGTCTGGCGCGAGCGGGTCGGAAGTCTGGACGGAACGAAATGCGGCGCTGCGGCGGGCGCTGCTGCGCGGGAAGGAATTTCTGGCGGGCCCGCGCGATGCAACGCGGGCCGCCTCAAACAGCGCGCCAGCACCGGATCGAAAAGGCGTCACGATGGAGTTCGGATTCAAACATGGCCGGTGAATGGGGCGCGGGGCACGGGCCGCGGCGGTCGCTGCTCGATCTGGCGCCGCTGGAACTCGATTGCATGAACACGCTTTGGCCATTGCACGAAGCGACGGTGCGCGAGATTCGCGACCGGCTGGCCGAGCGCCGCGCACGCGCGTACACCACGATCATGACGATCATGGACCGGCTGGCGCGAAAAGGGGTCGTGGAGCGCCGCAAAACCGGACGAAAATACGTGTACCGCGCGAAACTGAGCGCCGAAGAAGCGCGCGCGCACGCGATCGAGCAAGTGCTGCAAAACTTCTTTGGCGGCTCGAAAGAGAGCATGATCGCGCAGCTCAGGGGCAACGGTGATTCCAGTGACGTTTCCGAACGCGAGTCGCGCGACGAAATCCACGCAACAGCCGCCGAGCGGTAGCCTACGGCCATGGCCTTCGCAACGTTTCCAGCAGAACTGAAAATACGCTCCACGGCGACACGTCCGGCAACGATTCTGGCGCCCATGGCCGGCGTGACGGACACGGTGTTCCGGCGAACGATTCGAGGGCTCGGCGGGTGCGGCCTGATCATGACGGAATTCACCAGCGCGGAAGGGCTCACGCGCAAGGCGGCGCGCACCTTGCGCTACCTTTATTTCGACGAGGACGAGCATCCGATCGCCGCGCAGATTTTCGGCGCCGACGCGAATGCGATGGCTTCAGCCGCGGCGCTGACGGAAGATCTCGGATTCGACCAGATCGACATCAACCTCGGCTGTCCCGTAAAGAAGGTCGTGAAATGCGGAGGTTCGGGACTGCTGCGCGATTTGCCGCTGCTGGGAAGAATTTTCGGCGCGGTTCGCGCGGCGGTGCGCATCCCGCTGACGATCAAGATCCGCTCGGGCTGGGACGAGAACAACATCGTGGCTGTGGACGTGGCGCGCATGGCGGAGCAGATCGGGGTCGAGGCGATCGCCGTCCATCCGCGAACGCGCATGCAGGGCTACGCGGGGTTTGCCGACTGGAGCATCATTCGCGCGGTGAAGGAAGCGGTGCGAATTCCGGTGATCGGCAATGGCGATATTCGCGCGCCGGAAGACGCCGTCCGAATGATCGCGGAGACCGGCTGCGATGCGGCGATGATCGGGCGCGCCGCGTCGTCGAATCCATGGATTTTTCGGCAGATCGAGGATTACATCCGCACCGGCCGCTCCGATCAGCCGACAGAGCTGGACCGCTACGAGCTGCTTTCCGGATATTTTCGCGACTTGATTGCGAGCGAGATGCCGGACGCGATCGGCAAGATGAAGCAGTTTGCCACGTACTTCACGCACGGTGTGCGCAACGGCGGAGAATTGCGGCAATCGGTTCACCACGCGCAGACAACCGGGGAAATTCTCGGCGTCGTGGACGCGTTTTTCGAGCGCTTGGCGGCATCAACCGCAGCCGATTAGCGGGCGCGAGACTCCAGGCAATTGCAAGTTTCACTCGGGCGTCGCTTTGCCGCCGGCGATGGCGTTATCGAACAGCTCCCGCATCTGCCGTGAAGACTGACGCGCCTGCTCGGCATTCTGCCGGGCGAGCTCACCGATTTGGCGGCCGATCTCGCCCATCTGCCGGCCAAGCTCGCCGGCCCGGCGGTTAATCTCGTTCAGATTGGAATTCCAGCGCGCCTCACCAAGGGCTTGCTGCAATTCGCCTAGTTCGCGCTGCAAATCGCCAAGCTGCCGCATCGTCGCGCCGCTGGCGTTCAGATTCTTGATCTCCGACTGGAGCTTTTGCAGTTCGGCGCTCATATCCGGAATTTTCACTCGTATGTCTTGCATTCTCTGCCGCACCTGCTCGCGCATTTCCTTCGAAAGCTCCCGCTCTTTGGCCTGCAACTCCCGCTGCTGTTTGGATGAATCGGTGCGCTGCGCCCAGATTTGCTTCGCGCGATCGACGATCGCCTGATCTCGAATGATGTACGTGCGCCCATCGTGCTCGAACCAGATGAAGTCGCCGGAAATGTTGGAGCGCAGCGAGCGCGCGTGCTCCGCGTCCTCATCCGAGCCGGACATGATCAGGCGATCCGAACCGCGGGTGACGATCACAAATCGCGGGCCCCACGGCCAGTAAACGCCGTTCATCGGCCCCGAATAGAAATTCGCGTCCGGCGGCTCGCTGACAACCGGCGGCGCGGGCGCGGGCGGCGTTGGGGGAACGGCCGGTGGCGGTGGAGCTTGTGGTAGCTGCGGCGCGGGGACCGTGACAGCTTCTTGCGGCGGAACTGGCGGCGCCGGTGGCTGCGCGACTTGGGGAGGAGCAGGTGGAGCGTCCCCTGGCACGAGCAGCACGGGAGCTGGCGCGAGTGGTTGCGCCGGAATCGAGTCGGGGCTTGCGACCCGCGGGGGCGGTGGCGGCGCGGGCACCGCGGGAGCCGGCGCTTGCTGCGGACGATACGCGGCTGGATGTGCAGCGACAGACAGTGCAGCCGCCGGCACACAAATCGCCACCAATGCAACGACCAGAGACCGGCTTACGGAATTCACCGACCTCCACGCCAGGATCCGTTCGACGCGCTCTTCCCCCTCGCCCGTTTTCGCCATGGCGACGCCATGCCACCACACGCGAGCGGGTGAAGCCTCGAGATTCGCGAGAAAACCGAGAAGCGCCTGTGCGTACCGCCTGCGGTCGATGCCCCCGACGAGCGCCGCTTCGTCGCTTGCTTGCTCCGCCAAGTCGACGAGATAGCGGTCCAGCCACCAGGAAAGCGGGCTGAACCAGAAAACCGCGCGATGAAGGAGCGCGAGCAATTGAACGAGTGAGTCATGCCTTGCGACGTGCGAGACTTCGTGCGCCAGCACGGCGGCGAGTTCATCGGTCGACCAATCGCGCCATGAGCACGGGAGCAGAACAGCGGGCCGAGAAATGCCGAGTGTAACCGGCACGGCAAGCAGTTCGGATTCGGCAAGCCGCGGCATTCTTCGCAGTCCGTTCGCGCGCGACGCCGCCGAGCCCAAGTCGATCGCGCCGCTATCGTCGATTATTTGCGCGCCTTTGCGCAGCCGCCTGGTGAAATAGGCGCCGATTAGAATTCGCGCAAAGAAAACCGATGCCACGGCGAAGTACAAGCACAGGGCAACCGATAGCCAGGAAATCGTGAACGCGGGCGCCGGCAGCAAGAATCCAGGCAGCGGAGCTTGCGGCAGGTTCAGCTTCGAGAGCGGCGCAGCCGATTCCCCACGATTCGGAAATCGCCTCGCATCCTGTGAACGCGCGAATTCTTGTTCATCGTTTGAGGCAGCGGCAGGCGGAGGCTGAAGCTCTCGAATGGGAGCCGCTCCGGCCGTACGCGAAAAGCTCGGCACGGGAACGGGCACGGCCGGGCTGAGCAGCATCAGCGCGGGCATCACAATCGCGATCGCCAGCAGGGAATGCCAGACGAACATCCTGGCGCGTACCGCTCGAACGCGAAACATCGCGAGTACGCCGGCCAGAAAGCAGGCGAGCAACAGAGAGCGAAGCGCGGAATCCAGCAGGAGAGCGAGGAATTTCGAACCAGAGTGAAGGGCGGCAGATGACATGGCTACTCCTCTTTACTGGTGCCGCGGCTGCGCGAGCCGGGCGCGTTTTTCGCGGCCGCGGATTCCCGGGAAATCCGGCGCGCGAGTTTTTCCAGCTGATCGCGGCGAATGACGGAGTTTTGCACCATGCCGACGAGCAGCTCTTCGGCCGATCCGCCGCAGAAGCGGTCGATGATGTGCTTGACGGCGCGCACGGCCACGTTCTGTCGGGCCTGCAGGGGGCGATAGATATAGGTGCGGCCCTTGATTTCGTGCGCGACGAATCCCTTTTCTTCGAGCCGCCGGAGGATGGTGCGCACGGTCGATTCCTTCATCGGGCGCGTGGAGGCCAGGGCTTCGCGGCAATCCTCGGCAGAGCACGGCCCATGGGACCAGACATAATCCATCACCAGCTGTTCGATTTCGCCGAGGCCCTTGGGGCGTTGGTTGGTAGCGATCATTCGAACCTTCTCATATGTTATTCCGTGTAGCGCTACAACATGTAGCTAATGGCTGGACGGTTGTCAAGCGGAAAATTAAAGCCGCGGATCGCGGTTATTCGTCGCGGGTGACGAGGAGTTGTTTGTAGGCTTCGCGGCGAGTAATGCCGCGTTCGCGCGCAGCGAGCTTCAGGGCGGCCTTTTGGTCAATGCCACGCTCGTTCATGATTTCTTCCACGCGGTGCGAGAGCGGGGCGACTCGATCAGCGCCCGCTCCATTGTCGCCCGGATGCAGTGCTTCGCCATCGGCGGGACCGATCAACAGGGTGATCTCGCCGCGGGGCGGTTTTTTGCGCGCGACGGCCAGGAGATCCTCGATTCGGCCGCGCTGAAATTCCTCGAACGCCTTGGTCACTTCGCGCGCGATCACGGCCTGCCGGTTGCCGAGAATTTCGAGCGCGTCCTCGAGCGCATCGAGCAGCCGGTGCGGCGCTTCGTACAACGCCACGGTGCGCTGCTCGCTGGCCAGAGAACGAAGCGCCTTGCGGCGAGCGGTCTGGCGCGCGGGGAGAAACCCGGCGAACGTAAATTCCTCGATCGGCATACCGGACGCCGCCAGAGCCGCTACAAACGCGGAGGCGCCCGGAACGGGCACGATGGGAATTCCGTGACGCAAGCACAGGCTGACGAGGCGGAATCCCGGATCGGAAATCGCCGGCGTGCCCGCGTCGCTCACGAGCGCCACTTTGGCGCCCTGCTCGAGTTCAATGACGATTTCGGGAGCTCGCGTGATTTCGTTATGTTCGTGGTAGCTCACCAGGCGCTTGGAAATGTCGAAATGCGAGAGCAACTTCATCGTCTGGCGCGTGTCCTCGCAGGCGACCAGGTCCGCTTCGCGCAGAACGCGAAGGGCGCGCAGAGTGATATCTTCCAGATTTCCGATGGGCGTAGCCACGATGGAGAGGCAGCCCGCGGTCGCGTCGTTTGCTTTCGTTTTCGGCGGCATACGTTGTGTGAGCGAGTGAAAGAACGAGAGTATGCCGCGCGCACGGGTTTTGCAACACGGTCCGGAATCGATTTACATGCGCCGTGCGTGCAGTCGGTTGGACGGAAGCGCGGGCGATGGTGTACTCTGCGCGGGCAGCAGGCGATGCGGCGCGGAGGTGAAGGGCATGAGCGAAGCGGCGAAGGCAGTGAGCGATCCAAGATCCGGCAAGGCAACGGAGAATCCGTTCGACCCGGCCTTGTTTCGCCCGGAAGCGATTTCAGCGGAACAGCGGGCGGCAAATGAAGCATTCCGGAAGGCCGTGACGGGCGGACCCGATTGGTGGGACATGGGAGCCGCGGCGTATCGGGCACTCGTGGCCAGCGGACGCGGGCCGCTTCCTCTCGCGCCGAAATCGGCGAGGGCGCGAACGATACAGATCGAAGGCAAGGGTGGCCACAAGATTGCGTTGCGCGTGATTCCACCGGCAAAGGCCGCGACGGGAATCTACATGCACATCCACGGCGGCGGACTCGTGTTCGGCACGGCGGAGGGCGCCGACCCGATGCTGGAGCGAATCGTCGAGAACACCGGAATGGTGGCGACCAGCGTCGAATACCGGCTGGCACCGGAACATCCGTATCCGGCGGCGTGGGAGGATTGTGAATCGGCGGCGCTGTGGCTGGCGAAAAACGGCAAGCCGGAATTCGGCACCGATGCGCTGACGATCGGCGGCGAGTCGGCGGGCGCCACGCTATCCGCCGCTACGTTGCTGCGCATGCGCGACCATCATGGATATACGGGATTCCGCGCGGCCAATCTTTCTTACGGCAATTACGATACGTCGATGACTCCGAGCCAAGCTCTGGCGCCCGAACGCGGGCTATTGGTGGGCAGATTGAGTATTCGGAAGTTCGCGGAAGCGTATTTGCCCAAGGGCGTCGATCCGCGCGATCCAGATGTTTCGCCGTTGTATGCGCGGCTGGATCAGATGCCGCCGGCGATTTTTACGGTGGGGACGCTTGACCCGCTGCTCGACGATTCGCTGTTCATGTACACCCGCTGGATTGCGGCGGGAAATCAGGCGGAATTGGCCGTCTATCCGGGCGGACCGCACGTGTTCAATATGGCTCCGATGCCGCTGTCGCCAGGGGCGAACGCGCGCATCGACGCGTTCCTGAAAAACGCGCTTGGATAACAGCCGAGAGCGAAATCCGGTTAGGCGCGGATGAGTTCCGCGATAATCGCTTCACGGCGAGAGCGCGCGAGATTGTCGATGCGATCCAGCAGAATGGCATAGGCTGCAATCGCCAGCGCGGCAAACGCGAGATTGATCGCCACGGCGACCCAGATTTCGCCATAGAGGTGCGCCAGGACGAAGGCGAGCGCCACCAAGGCGAACACGATTGCCTGCGCGGCAAATCCAGCCAGCACCGTCGTGCCGGCGGCGCGCTGCTTCCCAAACATGCCGAAATCGATCTTCTTCGGCGAGAGCAATGACAAGCAATCGCCCACGGCGAAATTCACAGTCGCGGCAAAAAGCAGCGCCGTGATGGTGGCGAGCACGATGCCCGGCGTGGTCGGGCCGAACATCAGCCGCGCCGAGACCCAGAGCACCACCGTCTCGATTCCCATGATCGAGGCATAGGCGAGGTTCTTCCCCAGAATCACATCGCGAAAACGGACGGGAGCGACGTAGTACATCTGCACTCCGCCGCCCTCGGCGCCGAAGCAGTTGTAGACCAGGTTCGTGAGAATGAGCAGCGCATACGCGACGCCGATTGGGAATGCGTACGCGCCGAAAGCGAAAGGCACCGGGTGGGAGTGCGGCGGGGGATGAGCGCGACCGGCCCGCATGGCCGCGCGGTCCAAGCGAATAATAAAAAGAACGACGATCGGCATCACGAGGGTGAACAGCATCGGACTGCTGCGCGAGAGGTAGCGAAATTCCTTTTCGAGAACGGCCGCGACCGGGCCAGAGATTCCCGGCAGGTCCCAGCCGAGACGCGCCTGTTCACTGCGACGACTTGACGCGCCCTTCTCGCGCGGCACAGAAGCCGCCGCGGTTTCGCTGATCGCTTCGCCGTGGAATTGCGCGCGCAGGCGAAGATCCAGTACCCACAGACACGCGGCTCCGTATGCGC
>JAGWRH010000104.1 GCA_028876695.1 Acidobacteriota bacterium
CGCGCAGGACGTGATCCGCGCGGCCCCGCGGCTCACGCTCTCGCTCGGTTTCCGCGAGGGATTTTCCAGCGGATGGAACGAGGCGCACGGCCGGGCCGCAAATTACATATTCGCGAACAACCTGATACAGACGAATCCGCGCGTCGGCACATCGATCTTTACCGTCAACCGTCAAAAGTCGTTGCCTCAGCCCCGCATAGGGATCGCATGGGAACCGTTCGGCGACAAGACAGTGATCCGCGCCGGATTCGGGTTATACAACGACCTGCAGGATGCGCTCGGCTATCGTTTGGATCAAAACCCGCCGTTTAACCCAACCTACGCCGCGCGTCTTAGCGTTTCGCAGCTTCCCATCAATCCAGCCGGGCCGTATCCCGGTTCGCCGAAATTGCTTCCGGCCGGTGTGCAGCCGGACATGAAAAGTCCGACCCTGATTTCCTACTCGATGACACTGCAGCGCGAGATCGCCCCCAACACCGCGATCAGCATCGGCTATGTGGGTTCGCACGGCTATCATGAATTGCTTGGCTTGGACGACAACGAACCGGCGCCGGTAGTTTGCCCCGCCGCTCCCTGCCCTGCGAACTATCCCTCCAATTTCCCCGCTCCCCTCGCCGGCTCGCCAGTTCCTGCCGGAAGCTACTACATACCTTTCGGTACGCCACTCGCTAACTCTGCCCTCGGGCCAGCCTGGGCTTGGTTTTCGGCGGGCGACAGCTCCTACAATGCTCTGGAACTCGACTTTAACCACCGATTCACCGGCGGATTGGCGCTTCGCGGCGTTTATACTTGGTCAAAGGCTCTCGACAACGGTGATTCGCTCAACGGTACCACGGCCGGTAATGCGCCGGGGCTCGTCTCCAACCCTTTCAATTTGCGCGCGGACTGGGGTCCAGCCACGTACGACGTCCGCAACGTCGGCGTGGTGGACGGAATCTATGAACTCCCTTTCGGTCGCGGTAAGCGCTTTTTACCCGGCCTCGGCGCGATGGCCAATGCAATTGCTTCCGGTTGGACGATCAACTCCATTCTTACAATCCAGTCGGGATTCCCGTTCACCCCGGAGCTCAGCTACAATCCTTCTAACAACGGCGACACAAAGAACCCCGTTCGCCCCTTCCGCAACCCCAATTTTTCAGGCCCAGTTATTCTCGGCAGACCAACCGAGTGGTTTGATCCGCACGCGTTCTTGCCGCCGCCGCCGGGCAGCGGTTTCTATGGTGACATCGGCCGCGATTCGCAGACGGGCCCCGGCCTCGCGACCTGGGATTTTTCGCTGCTCAAGCAAATGCCCCTTCGCGATCGCATCGCGCTGCAATTCCGCGCGGAGTTTTTCAACATCTTGAATCGCGCGAATTTCAACACGCCCAATCTGATCGTGTTCACTCCTTCGGGAGTTTCGCCGACCGCGGGTGCCATCACCAGCACGTCCACAACGGCTCGCCAGGTGCAGTTCGCTCTGAAACTCCTGTGGTGACCCGCGAGCTGAGGGACGCGTGATCGACCAAAGTTGCCCCAAGTATGAATCTTCCCTCGCCGCGACCAATACGCTTGCGAACGATTGCCGATTAAAACGAGCCCCATTTCATATCTGACGCGCCTTTTTTAATCCCGCGTTATACTACAGCCATGCGACATCTCGTCGATATCGGCAACCATGCCGAGAAGGAGGTGGTCCAGTGAGGTTCGGTTTACGTTGATGCAGTAGAAGAGGCGCTTGTGCGAATGCCAAGCGCCTCTCTCCTTTTACTCCTCCTCAGCTTTTTTGATTTCACCTGACGCGATTTTAGTTTTTAGGTGCAGTACTTGGCGGGCGGTTCTGGCCAACCCGTGGAACCACGTAGCCGGGTGGCACGTGCGTAAGCGTGTGGACGTAACGCAGCTTGCCATGCTCGACGCGGAAGAGATGCGTATCGGGTAGGCCCGTTACGCCAAACCTGCAAAATGCCACGACCGATCCTATAGTTTCATCGACGACGAAGCGCCGCGCCACAATATTGACCCCTGCGGGCACGCCAACTTCGCAAGTATCGGTCGGCAGGCCTTTGCCAGTCCGGAGACCGCCTTCGGTGCGTTCGCATGGATATCCCCAGGGCACCAGGTCGGTCTTCTTTTCGAGGAACGCATCGAGATAGGCATTGGCCGCGGCCACAAGCGGATCGCGAGTATCCCGCTGATCCGGCGGAATCACGCCCCAATTCTCGTTGGGCGACCATTTCATGTAGTTATCCGCGTTGAAAAGCCAATCGCCTTTCTGGGTGACGAGCATTTCGATCTCGACGATTTTGTCGTGATTGATGCGGAGACGCGTGCCGAGCACATAGGGATGCGATGGGTCGGTGACGATGATTTCGGTGAACGTCTGGCAAGTGGCGGGGTCCACGAGCGTGCGGTGGAAGGCGATTTTCAGCGGCTTCTGAATGACGCCTGACTTGATATCGACCTCCTGCATGTTTTCGATGTACGCAAGCCCCTTGGCCAGCGGCAGACCGGACGTATCGCCCTTGCTCTGAGCCGTGAGATAGAGATTGGTTGCATACTGCAGGCCTTCGCGAGTGCAAGAGACCTGAGCCAAAACTGGCGCGGGCGCAAGCAGCACGGCCGCGAGCACGATCCATTGAGAAAAAGAACGACGCATCGAATTCCTCCCTTTTTTCATTTGTCGCGCTCGTGCGAGCACGTGACACGTACAACTGACTTTGAAACGCGCCAGATTGGCGCTAAGCGTTTAGCCGCCGAGGAGCTCGGCAGGGACGCCGATTTCCTTGGCTCCGGCGGTACCGAAGCCGGGGCCACGGGTGAGCCAGAGCAGGATGGGCAGGCCGTAATCGGGATAGCGGCGCGTCATCTCCCTGGCGACGGCAGTGAAATGGATGCCAGGCTTGGCGACGGAACGGTAATCGTCCAGCCATTTGATGGCTCCGGCGCAAATCTCCACTCCTCCGAATTTGCCGTGACCGGGGAAAACCGTGTCGATGGGGCCGATGCCGCGGGCCTGTTCGATCGCTGTGATCCAGGACGCGGGATTGTTGGTGTCGGACATGTAGAGATGATAGCGATTGAAAATTAGGTCGCCGGCAACGAGGGCGCGGGCGGATGGGAGATAAAAGGCGGTGGAATGGACCGTTTCGGCGATGGGTGAGTCGATGAAGAGCATTTCGTGCGCCTCCAGATAGGCGACTTTTCCGAAAAGCGGCCGCGGATAGACGATGCCGTCCTCGGGGAGGAGTGCGCCGAACATGTCGTGCCAGTGAACGCGCTTGGCGGGCCATTCGAGCATGCCGTCGATGACGCCCTGGCGGGCAAGGATGACGGCCTCGGGGAATGCTTCGGAGAAAGCGTTGATGCCGCCGTAGTGGTCGGGATGGGCGTGGGTGATGAAGATGGAGCGCAGGCGCTTGCCGCTGGATTTCACCAGATAGAGGAGTTTTTCGACGTCGGGCTTGACGAAGCCGCAGTCAATGAGCACGGCATCGGTGCGCGCGGAAATCAGCACGGCGTTGGGCGCGAGAAACTGCTCCTCGCCGGTGAACACATCGAAGCGCAATCCGCCGGATTCGATTGAAGAGATCATATGAGCCTCGCGAGAGTTTATAGCGGCGGATTCTATCACGCCGGCCGGCGCCGAGGGGGGGTGCGGCCGATTGGTGACAAGACAACAAAGTTGAGGCGCCGAGGCGCTGGACGGGTGTATATTCCGCCCTAGGGAGGCTGATCAGGTCTCCCGGCGCTCCGCGCTATTCGGGCGTTGGTTGGGCTGCGACGCAATCTCCTCTGAACCGCTGTCACGAGGCATTTTTCCACCAGAATTCTTGAAGGAGGCGAGGGCAATGGATCGACGAAAAATGTTGGCGCTTTTGGGAGTCAGTCCGGCGCTAGTGGCCGGAACACCCGCATTGGCGACGCCGGCTGCGCGTCCGCTGGCGGGCGATTCGTACGAGGGCAGCGACGAGCGGATTACGGTGATGAATCCGGCGATCGCCAGCAAGGTGGCGGCGCGCGTGGCGCTGGCTCCGCGGCTGAAGGACATGAATAACAAGTTGATCTACATGCTCAACCTCGCGTGGGAGGGCCCCGACGCCGCGAATTACTTTTACGACGCGATGACGGAGTGGCTGCAGCAGCACTACACGGGCGTGCGAACGAAGGTGAAGGTGACGGCCGAGGGGATGTTCGGCACCGATCCTTCGGTGCTGAAAGCGATCCGGGAGGATCACGCCGACGCGGTAATCGTCGGCGTGGCGGGTTGAAACGGCTGCTGCCAGGCCGTGAGCCGATGGGCAAAAACGATTGAGACCCAGGTTGGAATTCCCACCGTTTGCGTCGCCATGAACAATATCGTCCACTACGCACTGACGTACGTGCGCCAGTATGACACCGGCATGCCGCTTCGATTTGTCGCCGTGCCATTTCCATTTACCGGGCAACCGAAAGCCGTCGATGTGAGCTACGTGAGCGGCAAGGACATGCTCACCGAAGAGCCGATGATGCACGCTGTGGTTGCTGCGCTGACGAAGCCGCTGACGCCCGAGGAAAAAATTTCCGGAGCGCCGCCACAAGAATCGCTGGAGCCGCGGCTGCTTGGGCCGGATACCGAGGATGCCTTGCGGGCGCTTTTTGATGAGCGCGGCTGGGCGGACTACAACTGGATCAACCTGCCGACCGAGAAAAAAGTGATGGCCATGCTGCGGGGCACGAGCCACAAGCCGGACGAAGTGATCAAGACGATCAACATCACCGGCGGGGCGCGGCCATTGACGGTAGAAAAAGTGGCGATCAGCGCGGTGATGGCGGGAGCTTCGCCGGAGCATTTCCCGGTGATTCTGGCGCTGGCGACGCAGGCGCCGTTCGGCAACTCGACCAGCTCGATGGCCAACATGGTGGTGATCAACGGGCCGATCGCGAAAAAGCTGAATTTCAATAGTGGCACGAACGCGATGGGCCCGTACAACCGCTCGAACGCCGTGGTCGGACGCGCATTCACAATCCTTTCCAAGACGGCGGGCGATCTGCGCAACGGCATCAATGCGTGGGAAAGCCTGGGCAGCAATTTCCAGTACAACAACATTCTCTACGCGGAAAATGAAGACGCCCTGCCAGACGGCTGGACTCCCCTGCATGTACAGATGGGGTTCAAGCCGGACGACAATGTTGTCACCGTCGGGACGGGTTGGACCAGCGTTTCGAGCGTCGGCGGCAGTCAGGAACTCTACCCGGTGCATTATCTGATGCGGGACTACATGAGGTCGCTTACGGCTTCAGGCTCGGCGGCGACGATCGTAGTGGATCCAACCGTGGCGGGGTTGCTGCAGACGGCGCACGGATTCAAGACGAAGGAGCAGTTAAGCGAATGGTTCTCGCAAAACGTGGAGACCAGGGCTGAAACGTACTGGGGAAATGGCGTGATCCAAAGCACGGTAGTGCCGCTGGCGCTGCAGGGATTGGAGCCATACGCCAGCTGGCGCAAGGCGCCCGGCGACACGTTGATTAAGCCATTCACCAATTCGCGCGCGATTCACATAGTGGTGACGGGTGGAAAGATCCAGACCACCTGGTTCGTCACGGACTTCGGCATGCGCCGGGGCGTGAAGATCGACGACTGGGCGTAGAATATCAGTAGCGGCGAGGCACAGGGCGAACGCTCTGTGCCTTGCGCAATAGCGAAGCGGAGCGGAGTCGTCATGAAAACTCAACATCTTGCGGGTATTGCCCTCGGAACGCTGATGCTTTGGCCGACTACAACTTCGGCGAAGCCTCGTCCGAAAGCTTATCACCAGGCCTCCGCATCGAAATCGAATGGCGCGAAAGAGTCTGCCAACGACAAACTGCCATTCCCGGACGTACCGAGAATCACTGCGCAGGAAGTGGCACAACGGATCAAGGACAAGGTGGATGTGGTACTCGTCGACACCGACGATTCCGTGACCTACGGCGCCGAGCACATCAAAGGCGCCGTGAACATTGCGTACGATCCGACTCAAGATGTGACCAATGAGGACCAGACGCTGCAGGCGCTCCCTGGAGACAAGCTAATCGTTTTCTACTGCAACTGCCCGCACGAGGAGGATAGCGCGCCAGTGGTGAAGGAGATGTGGCAGCTCGGTTACGCGCGCGACAAGGTGAAAGCTCTGGAAGGCGGGCTTTCGCGCTGGGAGCAACTCGGCTATCCGTTGGTCGGCACGGATTTGCCAAAGGGCACGCAAGAAAAAGGCGAATAAGAGCTTTTGAAGTTCAACGAGAGCCGGGACGACCTACTCCAGGGTCGGCCCGGCTTTTTGCTTTACCACCGCACATTCGCCTCGCATGAGGGCTGTCATCTTACGGTCATTCGTGCAAAATGAATGAAACCGTGACGGATACCCGGAGCAAACGTTGACGCGGGAGGAGAACCCGTGATCCATCCATGGCACGATTTGAAGCCAGGCGACGGAATCCCGGAAGAGTTTTCCGCGGTGATCGAAATTCCGCTCGGATCAAACGTAAAGTACGAGCTCGACAAATCAAGCGGGCTGATCAAGGTCGATCGGGTTCTGTACTCCGCCGTGTATTATCCGGCGAACTACGGGTTCATTCCGAGGACGCTGGCGGAAGATGGTGATCCCCTCGACGTGCTGGTACTTTGCCAAGAGCCTGCCGTTCCGCTTGCGATCATGCATGCCCGTGCCGTGGGATTGATGACAATGACCGACGCGGGAATCTTGGACCATAAGGTGATTGCAGTGGCGACCGGCGATCCCGAATTCAACGGTTACAAAGAGGCGCAGCAGATTCCAGCTCACTATTTGTTGATGCTCAGGCGTTTCTTTCAGGACTACAAGCAACTTGAACGCAAAGCCGTCGAGGTTGAAGAGATCAACCCGGCCGCTACCGCTTACCCGGTGATCCAGGCCGCGATCCAACGCTACGAAAAGAAGTACGCTCCCGAACGACTGTGACGGCGTATTAAGTCCAATCAGTTTGCCTGTCATTTCGCCGCCGGTACAAGACTCATGCCGAATTTACACGTGACACCATCGGTGCGCCGAATCTCGGATCAGTTCGCGCAAGCAGCCAACCTTTCGAAAAACTTCCTGATGAGAATTTTCGCGGTTCCGTCCAGCAACCGCTGCCCCACAGCTGCGATCGTGCCGCCCACCTGCACGTCGCCGTGGTAGGAAACTTCCGTTCCGCCATTCGCGTTGGCTGCGAGGTGCAGTAAACCATCACCCTTGATGAATCCGGGCCGCCCGGAACCCTCGACGATCAGGCGGAAACTGGAAGGTGGGTTCAAATCGGCGATGCGAATTTTACCGTCGAACACGCCGGAAAGGCTGGCCAGCACCATTTTCATTTTCATGCGGTACTCGTTTTCATCGGTCTTTTCGAGCGCCTCGCACCCCGGCACGGCCCGGGCCAGAATGTCGGGGTCCTGCATCATCTGATAGGCTCGTTCTGGCGGCACCGCCAACATGTGCGAGCCGGAAATCTTCACGACGCTCTCGAGATGGCTGTCGTGATCGCGCGGGCCGCGTGAACACTCGCGAGGTGCTTGCGATAATTCGCGGACGCGTGCAGGTCGGAGTTCGCGTCGATCCCCTCGGCCACCAGCGCGGCGGCGTTTTGAACGTCGGCAGCCGCGCCCGTCGTTCCCGCGAGCGTCGCTTCGGCCGAGGTCGCGCGATAGGAGTGGTTCGATAGGCCGGTGATGCCGACACGCACGAAGCTGATTTTCCCCGCACTGCGCCTTACTCGCACGGCCACTCCGACAATCGCGAATCCGCTGGCAGGCTGCACCACTTTTTCATAACGGGTTCCCGTGCCGAGCTCTTCCGCAGGAACGATCACTTCACGCACGATCTCGCCCGGCTCCAGAACGGTAGTGAAAGCGTCGACGAAGAACTCGGCAGCGGAAACGGTACGCTCTTTCTGCGCACCGATGAGCACGAGTTTGGCTTCGAGTGCCTGGAGGGCCGCCGGATAGTCCGCTGACGGATCGGCATGAGCCACGCTGCCGCCGATGGTTCCTCGATTGCGCACTTGCAGATCGCCAATCTCGGCCGCGGTTTCCGCAAGCAGCGGACATTTGCGCAACAGCACCGGAAAAGTCTCCACCTCGTAATGCGTTGTCATTGCGCCGATGTGGATCGCGTTGCCCGATTCACGGATATAGCTGAGCTCTTTCACTTTTTGGAGATCGACGAGTTGCTCCGGCGCGGCGAGGCGCAGTTTCATCATCGGAATCAAGCTCATCCCGCCGGCCAGCGGCTTGGCTCCGGCATCCAGCAATTGCAGTACGGATTTCAGCGAGTCCGGAGCGGCGTATTCGAACTTTTGCGGAACCATTTCATGCCCCCTTCGACAAAATGTGCCAGATTTTCTCCGGCGTCAGCGGCATATCGATGTGGCGCACTCCGAGCGGCGAGAGAGCGTCGACCACCGAGTTGACGACGGCCGGCGAGCAGCCGATTGTGCCCGCTTCTCCCACGCCCTTCACGCCAAGGGGATTCACGGGCGACGGAGTGGTGGTGTGTTCGCTTTCGATCCACGGCATCATGTGCGCGCGGGGCACGGCGTAATCGGTCAATTCACCGCTGAGCAGTTGTCCATTGTCGTCATATACAGCCTGTTCCCATAACGCTTGGCCAATACCTTGGGCGATTCCGCCATGCACTTGCCCATCGATGATTAGCGGATTGATGCGATTGCCGCAATCGTCCACGGCGACGTAGCGGCGGATTTTGACTTCACCGGTTTGGCCGTCGATTTCGCTGACCACGATGTGCGTTCCGAACGGAAAAGTGAAGTTCGGCGGCTCCCAAAAACGCGTGGATACCAGGCCGGGTTCCGTGTTCGGCGGAAGTTTCATCGCTCGGTACGCGGACGCCGCAACTTCGGGCAGGGACTTGCTTTGCCCGGTCTTGTTACATACAACATTTCCGCCGGAAAACGTCACATCGTCGGACTCGAGCAATACGGCGCCGAATTTCTTGATTTTTTCCTTTAGGTCCTGCAGCGCGAAATAGACCGCCGTGCCGCCGATCGCGGTACCGCGGCTGCCGAAAGTTCCAATGCCGTATTGAACGATGGATGTGTCTCCCCGGACAACAAGCACGTCATCCACGCTGATGCCCAGTTCGTCCGCCGCGATTTGAGCGAAAGTGGTTTCCTCGCCCTGCCCGTGCGGACACGCGCCGGTCATGATCGTCACTTTCCCCGAAGGCTCGATTTTGACGGTCGCACTCTCCCACCCGCCGGCGGGGGTTGCGGGCGACGGGCCTATCGCGCAAATCTCGCCGTAGGTCGAGATGCCGATGCCTATCCACTTGCCTTGTTTGCGCGCGTCCGCTTGCTCTTGCCGCAGTTTGCCGTAGTCCACCAGATCGAGCGCTTTTTTGAGCGGTGCGGCGTAGTTCCCGGAGTCGTACATCAGTCCGGTGGCGGTGTGGAACGGGAACTGATCGTTGGCCACGAAATTTTTCAGGCGAATTTCGGCCGGATCGATTTGCAGCTCATCGGCAAGAATGTCGACCATGCGCTCGATGCCGTGTGTCGCCTCGGGACGGCCCGCGCCGCGATACGCGTCCGTAGGCATGCAGTTCGTGAACGCGCCGACGATATCCGCGCGGATGTTTTGGGTTTTGTAGATCCCGGGCATCATCAGCACGCTTAGCGTGGGAATCGCGGGAGTCAGCAGCTGATGATACGCGCCGACATCCTGAATGATTTTCAGCTTGATTCCCAGAATCGTGCCGTCGCGCTTGGCGGCGAGCTCGTAATAATCCACGTGCCCGCGTCCGTGAATCGTGCACAGAAAATTTTCGCGTCGCGTCTCGATCCACTTCACCGGTTTTTGGATCTTCTGCGCGATCCATCCCATCAGGGCTTCCTCGGCGTACACGTTGAGCTTACTGCCGAAGCCGCCGCCAACTTCGGGAGTAATAACGCGCACGCGGTTTTCATCCAGACCGAGCATCGTCGCTACCAGCGTGCGTACCAAGTGCGGAATTTGCGTCGAGGTATACAGATTTAACTGCCGATCGGCGCCGTGCCACTCGGCGACCACTCCGCGGGTTTCCATCGCCATGGGAATTAGCCGCTGGCTGGTGATGCGTTGTTTCACCACGACGTCCGCTTCGGCGAAGGCTTTGTCCACATCGCCGCCATCCTGGTGGAACGTGAACGCCACATTGTCTGGCCATTCGGGATGGACGGGCGCAGCGCCGGGCGCAAGCGCCTTTTCCGGGTCCGCGACCGCGGGCAGCGGCTCGTAATTCACTTCGACGAGGTCGGCGGCGTCCTGTGCCATATAGCGGTCTTTCGCCACCACCACAGCAACGGGATGACCGACAAAATAGACGCGGCCCACCGCCAAAACATTGTGATGAGGCACGCGCAATCCGGGCAGCGAGGCGCCGCATGGAACCCCGCCAACTTTTTCCGTGTCTTTCCCGGTGAAGACGGCGATCACGCCGGGCGAATTTTGGGCAGCCGCGATCTCGATCGAGAGGATCCTGGCGGCTGCGTGTGGGCTTCGGACAATGGCGGCGTACTGCATGTCTTCCAGATGGATGTCGTCGACGTACGTGGCGGTGCCGGTAATCAGGCGCGGATCTTCGCGTCGGCGCAAGCGTTTTCCGACGAGCTTTTCCTTTTCAACGCCAGCAATGGTAGTCGCCATGGTCGTCTCCTACTTTCGCGCGCCGGCTGCCGCTGCTTTCAATGCGTTTACGATGTGCTGGTATCCGGTGCAGCGGCAGACGTTGCCAGCGAGACCGTGCCGGATTTCGTCCTCGGTCGGATTCGGATAGCGTTCCAGGATCTGCTTTGACGCCATGATCATTCCCGGCGTGCAAAAGCCGCACTGCAGTCCGTGCTCATTCCAAAACGCCTCCTGCAGCGGGTGGAGCGTGCCATTACTGGCAAGCCCTTCGATTGTGGTGATCTTGGCGCCGTCGGCCTGCACGGCAAACATCGTGCAGCTCTTCACCGCTTTGCCGTTCACTTCCACTGTGCATGCGCCGCAGAGTGAAGTCTCGCATCCGACATGCGAACCCGTGAGCTGCGCCACCTCGCGAAGATAGTGGATCAGCAAGAGCCGAGTCTCAACGTCGTTCGAATACGTCTTGCCATTGATTGTGCAGGTGATCTTCACGTCGGTCTCCCGGCAGAATCGATCTGAGGCGCAAACGATACCAGATTTGAGGCGTGTCAGAGAAGAGTTGGCGCGCTTTCTGGGTACCACTTCAGACTCTTGATATGCCGGCTGTGCGCCCGCGCGCCTGGGCTCGTGCTGAGCCTTAGATGTTCACGATGTGGGCACAATTGGTAGTGTGAGGCGCTTTCGAAAGTTGGTCTCTCCGGGTCTCGCGCTACTCTTCACTTCGCAAAAGCTGATTCCTGACGCGGCTCTATCGGCATGCTCTCAGCAAGCCATGCGGCGATCTTTATCGCGTATGCATCGGCGATCGGTCCTGGCGACAGATAGTGGCTCGCTCCCGGTACCCAAATTAGTTCGCGCCGCGGTGACGACGTCAGGCTGTCGTAAATCGCCTGGGCGTTCTGCGGAAATGAAATCTCGTCCTTCTCACCATGGATCACGAGCGCCGGGACCTTGATCTGCGGACCGAATCGGACCGAGCTTGGCGCGCTTTGATCGCTCGGCGCTCCGAAAAAACCAATCATCGATTTTGCAGTTGCCATGAAAGACCGTCCATCCGGGAACCAGTTCTCGAACGCGAGCGGTTCCAGCCCTTTGCCCTGGGCGACGAGCGATCGCGCTCGCCTGAGCACGTCCTCGAGGCGTCTCTTGTCCGCTTCGGTCGCACGGACTTGAAACTCCAGATAAGGCGAGGGAATCGAAGCGATGAAGCCGACTGCCTTTACCGCGGGATCGTTGCGCTCAGCCATATACTGCGCCATACGAGGGCCTCCGAGGCTGATACCCAGGATTGCGATGCGCGTGTAATCCGCCGATTTAGCATATGCGACGAACGCCGCGATGTCCTTTATCGCGTCTGCGTACTCGGCGTAAGGATAGTTATAGGAGGCGCGCATATTGGCGATCACGAATGTGTAGCCCTTTTCGGTGAGCGCATTGGCCATCGGGTAGTAGTCGTGCGAGGGCACAAGTGCCGCGCCCGTGGTGGCGCCGGGAACTAAGATCACCAGCGAATTACTTCGCTTCTCGGGCGTCCATATAAGCCCGTTTAGTGCTGCTTTATCTTCTGCTTCGACTCGTATAAGATCCATGTTTTCACCTCCGCAGGGTTTCGTGGCGACTGCAGAACGGCGCTGACTATATGCCATTCGAGCGGATTCGATCAACTGATCGGTGCTCGGGTAACGATAGATTTCGAGTTATCGCTCGCCTGAACGATTCCTTTTCGCGCCGTCTGGCCTTCTTCGTTCAACGATCAGCGATACCCTGACAGAGTCTCATTTCACCAGCACGCTTCTCTTGACATTCTTTGAAAATCCGTTCAGAAAGGACGCGCAACGGGAGGCAGGTAGCCGTAAAAAAAAGCTGCCGACTATGGAACGTCGTGATGAATTCGAGAAACGAGTATTTGTGCTGACCGCGGCTGCCAATTTCGCGCATTTAGCAATTATCGAAACCCACGCAAATAACCGGAGCTTCGGTGACGAGTGAAGATACGGGCCGCGTGTTCGATTATGTGATCGTCGGAGCAGGAACGGCGGGCTGCGTGCTTGCCAACCGGCTGTCGGAGAATCAATCCAATCGCGTCTGCCTGATCGAAGCAGGATCGAAGGACAGTCATCCCTTTATTCAAGTGCCCGCCCTGGTTGCCGCGGCGATGATTAAGCCGAGCATAGTGTGGGGCTACTGGTCAGCGCCGCAGAGAGGCCTCAACGGACGGACGGTTCCCATTCCGCGGGGTCGCGTCCTCGGTGGTACGAGCTCCATCAACGGCATGGTCTATATCCGCGGTAACCCGCGAGACTACGACGATTGGGCGGCGGCGGGAAACCGAGGCTGGAGCTATCAAGACGTGCTCCCCTATTTCGTCCGCTCTGAAAACAACGAAGCTTTTAACGGTTCTCCGTATCACGGCAAAGGCGGGCCGATGAATGTTCTCAGCATCAAGCGGCCCAATCCGCTCAATGCGGCCTTCTGGGAAGCCATGCAAACGCTGCAATTTCGACGGAACGATGACTTTAACGGGCTGGATACAGAGGGTTATGGCCCGCGCCAAGGCACGATCAAAGCAGGCCGTCGCGAATCGGCAACTACGGCCTTCCTCAGGCCCGCGATGAGCCGGTCAAGCTTGACCGTGCTGACTAAGGCTTCGGTTACCCGCGTTGTCGTGGAGAATCGCCGAGCGACCGGCGTCGAGATTCAACAAGACGGCGAGACCCGGCGCATCCTCGCGCGACGCGAGGTGATTCTCGCGGCCGGGACCATCGGATCCCCTCATATTCTGTTGCTTTCGGGCATTGGCGAAGGGGCTGCGCTGCAGGCTCTTGGAATCCCCGTCCAGCACGACCTGCCGGGTGTTGGAGCGAATTATCACGACCACGTCGCGTCCGCGGTACTGATGCGCACTTCGAACTCCACTTCATACGGTATTTCGCTGAAGGCACTCCCGCGCGGAACGTGGAATATTTTCGAATATCTGTTGATGCGCAAAGGGCCGTTCGCCAGCAATGTCTTTGAGTCGCACGCCTTCGTGAAGACGGCGAATGGCCTTGACCGCCCTGATATGCAGATCGTTTTCCAGCCGGCGCGCCGCAACCAATCCACATTTCCGTTGCCGATTGGACACGGCTATAACATCAGTGTCGTTCTCTTGTACCCCAAGAGCCGTGGCCGTATCGCCCTATCGAGTCCGGATCCACTTGAGGCTCCGATCATCGATCCGAATATTTTGGGCGAGCCAGAGGACATTGAGCCGCTTGTGCGTGGCCTGAAGCTGGCACGCAAGATATTGGCAGCTCCTGCGTTCGCTCCCTACCATGGGACCGAGTTTTTGCCGGGTCCGAAGGTGGAAAACGACGAGGCGTTCAAAGAGTATCTTCGCGCTACCACTGCAACCGTGTTTCACCCGGCTGGAAGTTGCCGTATGGGGGTTGATGATGCCGCCGTCGTCACTCCCGAATTGAAGGTCCGCGGTGTTGATGGTTTGCGGGTCGCCGATGCTTCGATCTTTCCGAGGCTCATGGGCGGAAACACGAATGCGCCCGTGGTGATGGTTGCGGAAAAGGCTGCGGATATGATTTTGGGGCGGACGCCACCTCCGCCCGTTCAAATTGCCAGAGAGCGCTAAAACCGGGGGACGCAATGGCCGTGGAACACATCAGAAAATGGAAGATTGGAGACGTCGAAGTCGTCCGCATCGTCGAACTCAACGCGCACGAAGATCCTTTTGACGTGCTCATGCCCGGCGCGACGCCGGAACTCGCCAAACGGTACGACTGGCTTTTCCCTCACTTCGCAACACCGGATGGCCGAATGAAGATCTCGTTTCAGGCCTTCGTTCTGCGTTCCGGCACGGAAAAGATCATGATCGACACTTGTATCGGCAACGATCGCCAGCGCGAATACCCGATATTTACGAACATGCAGACTTCGTTCCTTGAAGACCTGACCGTTTGCGGATATGCGCCGGAAACGATCGCCAAAGTACTGTGCACGCACATGCATTTCGATCACGTCGGCTGGAATACGCGCAAGGTGAATGGCCGATGGGTGCCCACGTTTCCGAACGCGCGTTACTTATTTGGCCGCAAGGAATACGACCATTGGCAAATGCTCAAGCGTACGGGCGGATATCACGACTTCGCGCATCTTGAGGATTCCATCGATCCGATCACCAGTGCCGGTCTGGCAGACTTCATCGAACCAAATTTCAAGCTAACCGATGAGGTTTCGCTCGTACCGACCCCCGGACATACGCCCGGTCACGTCAGCGTACAGATTTCGTCCAAAGGGCAGGAAGGCTTTATCACCGGCGATATGCTGCACCACCCGCTACAGCTCGCGGAAGCGGACTGCCCCGGAAATTTCGACATGGACAAGACGCAAGGCGTGGAGACGCGCAAAGCGATGTTCGAGCGCCTTGGCGACAAGAAGATCTTGGTCATCGGAAGTCATTTTTCCGATCCGACCGCTGGTTACATTGTGCGCGATAAAAGGAATTGGCGTTTCAAGATTCTGTAACTACAACCAGCAACGGTTCTACCTGCTTCGCAGATGCCCAGCACGTACATGTGCCGGCGGTTGCCTTCAATGTCAACACGTAAACGAGACAGATAACACGCATCGGCACAACGCGGGAACAGGGGCCAAAGCTTCACCGAACTCTGCGCATTGCTGATTTCAATCGGGAGCAAAGATATGCCGCGTCTCAAAAATCAGGTTGCGTTCGTGACGGGAGCCGGCCGCGGAATTGGACAGGCGATGGCCCTCGCTTTCGCGGAGGAGGGCGCAATCGTCGGCGTGGCGGACATCGATCCGGCGACTACGAGGTCAACGGTGAGCCAGATTGAGCAAAATGCAGGCACCGCACGCGCGTTCCCGATTGACGTCAGTAAGCGAGAGGACGTGCTTCGTTCCGTGGCTGAACTCGCTTCTGAATTCGGCCGCCTCGACATAGTGGCCAACAACGCGATCGTGTTTCGCAACGAGCCGGTGTCGGAAGTACGGCCGGAGACGATCGAAAGAATGATTTCGGTAGGTCTGACGTCGCTCTTCTGGGCGGCGCAAGCCGCTTTGCTCCACATGGACCCGGAACGCGGCGGAGTGATTATCAACAACACTTCGCCGGTGGCGGAGCTTGGCATCCCGCGCGCAAGCGTCTATTCAGCAATCAAGGGCGGAGTGTCGTCTTTGACTCGTGCGCTGGCGGTTGAATTTGGCCCTCGCCGGATTCGAGTCAACGCAGTGTGCCCCAGCTCGGTGCCGACGCCGGGTGCGCGCGAGCTGAATAAGAACGACGAAGCAGTATACGAGGTCCGGCGCAGGCGAACGCCCTTGGGCCGCCTCGCGAGTGCGGAGGATATCGCCTCGGCCGCAGTATTTCTGGCGTCATCGGAAGCTTCTTTCATTACCTCGGTAGTGTTAAGAGTCGATGGCGGGGCAGTTGTGTACGGCGGGGCGTGAGAATGCCGCGGATTCGCGACGTGCGCTACGGGACCTATCGACCGCGGCGCTGAACCTCGAACCAGCGGCAAGCTTTATCAGCGGTAGTAACGAACGATGCATTCAGCGACGCACGAGGGTTTTTCTGCTCCGCGACACTCCAAG
>JAGWRH010000105.1 GCA_028876695.1 Acidobacteriota bacterium
AACAGCCTGACCTTCGGCGGATTCCATTTCAATCATCCGCGGGAAATCTACGCGGAATTCCGATACCGCTTTCATTTCTGACGGAGAGACGCTCGAAATCGCGGCGTTGGCGTACAATCGAAACCATACGAGGGGAAGGACTCGCATGCATTCAACCAAATCGACCAAACGGAACGGCGCGATCGTCGCGGCAATTTTGCTTTCGGCGGGACTGGTGATTGCGGGAGGCTGCTCGAAATCAGCTTCGCGGCAATCTACGACGCAACAATCGGAGCAAAACGTCAAGCGTTACAAGCTCGTCGGAAAAATCGTGTCGATGGACAAGGAGCAGAAGACGCTAAACATCGACGGCCAGGATATTCCCGGGTTTATGTCCGCCATGGTCATGCCCTATCCGGTGCTCAAAGCAGACCAACTGGACGGCCTTGAGCCCGGTGATGAAATCACCGCGGACGTGGTGGTGAATCAATCGGACAGCAGCGCGCATCTGGAAAACATCGTGGTGACCAAGAAAGCGGGAGCGGGCAAGCCGACATCCGAATTTCATATTCCCAAACCAGGCGACCCGGTTCCGGATTTCGTTTTGGTGGATCAGAACAATAAGCGAATTCACCTGGATTCATTTCGCGGGAGTGTCTTGCTGGTCACCTTCATTTACACGCGGTGCCCTTTTGCGAACTTTTGCCCGCTGGTGTCCCACGATTTCGCCGAAATTTATGCGCGGACGAAGAAAGACCCGGCGCTCGAGAAAGGCGTGCGCTTATTGACCGTCAGCTTCGATT
Organism: Acidobacteriota bacterium; assembly: GCA_028876695.1. Classification (GTDB taxonomy): domain Bacteria; phylum Acidobacteriota; class Terriglobia; order Acidiferrales; family UBA7541; genus Palsa-295. Next base: position 783 of record JAGWRH010000105.1, read on the forward strand.
CGCAGCGCGATACACCCCCGGTTCTGCGCCGCTACGGCGAATCGTTCCGCGGCGTGACCGGCGACATTCCCTTCGGCCGGTGGGAATTCGCCACGGCGCCCGCCAAGGAAATGCAGCAGATCGCCGACTTTTTTGGGCTTTCCTACAGCGATGAGAAGGGAAAAATCGTGCACTCGATGAGCACCACGGTGGTCGCGCCGGACGGCAAAGTCTATAAATGGTACGACGGAAGCGACTGGCAGCCCTCGGAACTCGTTGCCGCCGCCGCGCAAGCTCTGCGGACGCAAACCCCGTCACATGCGTCGGGCATGTGACGCCATCCTGCGCGCGACGCGGAGGTAGCTCGATCAGTTTTCCCGTTCGAGTATGAAATCGGGGACGGCGAGCAGCGCGCGGCGGTAGTCGTTATCAGGCAAAATTTCCAGGCAGGATTTCGCGCGGCTCACGTATTGGCGAGCCAACGCTTCCGCGCGGGCGCGCGCACCGGATTCTTCGACCAGACGCGCGATCTGCTCCGGCCGGACCGTGACGAAATCGCGCTCTTCCAATACCTTGGCGATCAGACGGCGAGCCTCGAAAGCGTCGGCCCTACCATTCCGGTTCGCGCCCTCATCCGCGCCGGTGGCGCGCTGCGTGGACCCGTTCTCCAGCGCGAATATCAGCGGCAGCGTAACTTTGCCTTCTTTCAAGTCGCTCAGCACCGGCTTGCCCAATTTTTCCGGGGATGCGGTGAAATCGAGCAGATCGTCCACCAGTTGGAATGCGAGTCCGGCGTTGCGGCCATATTCGCCGAGCGCCTCTTCCACGTGTTTTGGCTGGCGGCCGAGGACGGCTCCCAGGCGCGCGCATCCGCTAAAGAGACACGCTGTCTTGCGGTAGGCCAGCTCCATCGCCTCGCTCTCGCTCAAGTCGATCTGTCCGAGGAGCGTCAGTTGCAGGAGTTCGCCTTCGACCATGCTTTGCGTGAGGTCGATCAGGATATCGAGGATCGCAAAGTTGCGTTCGCGAAGGGCCAGTTCAAAGGATTGCATATACAGCCAATCGCCGGCGAGCACGCTCATGTGATTGCCCCAGCGGGTGTTGGTGCTTGGGCGGCCGCGGCGCGTTTCGGCGCCATCGATCACGTCGTCGTGCACCAGCGTGGCGCTATGGATCATTTCCACCACGGCGCCCAGGCGAATCGCGCCCGGGCCGCGATAGCCGGAGGCGCCGGCGGCTAGCAAAAGCAGTGCTGGGCGCAGGCGTTTGCCTCCGCCTTCCTGTAAGTAGCTGGCGATCTCGGAGACGGGAGCGATGGCCTCGCCATTTTGCGCCGCGATCTCCCGCTCAACGAGCGCGAGGTCATCGCGCACCAGTTCAAAAATTCCCTTGACGATTTGGACGGCGAAACCCATCGGTGCACTGTCCGAACTTAGTCCGATCTGGGCGTCAGGCTGGATGAAACCGCGCCGAGCCGGAAGAACCGTTGAAAATTCGCGGCTGTGATCGCCGCGATCTCCTCGGCGGCTGATTTTCTCACATTCGCCAAGGCTTGCGCCACTTCTACTACAAACGCAGGCTCGTTGCGCTTTCCGCGGCGGCCCTGCGGCGGAAGAAAGGGTGAATCCGTTTCGGTAAGGATCGATTCAAGGGGAAGCTCGCGGGCGACGTCGCGCAGCCCCTGCATTTTCGGATAGGTCAGATTTCCGGCAAACGAAATCAGGAAACCCATGTCCAGGCCGCGCTTGGCTTCCGCCACGCCGGCCGTGAAGCAATGGAAAATTCCGCCAAGACCCGCCGGGCGCCATTCCTGCTCTAAAATTCGAAGGCAATCATCCCACGCATCCCGGCAATGAATTACCACCGGCCGCCTGGCCGCACGCGCCTGCTCCAATTGGCGGCGAAAAACTCGCTGCTGCGCGTCGCTCGGCGAATGGTCGTAGTAATAGTCGAGACCCATTTCGCCCCACGCGATCACGCGGGCATGGCGCCCGAGCTCGTCAAGGAGCGCGAAGTGCTCTTCGGTGGCCTCGGCGGCATCGTGCGGGTGAATACCGGCCGTCGCGTAGATCCAATCGTGCTGCTCGGCGAACCGGATCGCAGCGTCGAGCCGCTCCGCGGGGCTTGTGCCGCTGCCGATCGCGAGCAGCATCTCGACGCCGGCGCCGCGCGCGCGATCGAGCATCGCGCAGCGGTCGTCATCGAACTGCGACATTTCGAGATGGGCGTGGGAGTCGATGATTCTCATTTTGTTTGTTGTGATCCCGAACCGAGCCCCGGCGCGTTTAGCCGGGAATCAGGGTGAGGGATCTGCTCTTGAATTCATGCTCTCGGATGGCAAAGAGAGATCCTTTGGCTGGCTGCGTCGCGCTCAGGATGACGATGCTTGCCTGCGGCAGGCAGGCGCGCCGCATCGTCACTTCACTTTCGAGCCGGGCGCGATTTCTTCGGCGAAGGTGCATAGGACCGGCTTTCCGTCCGCGCCGGCCGAGGCGGCGAGGAGCATCCCGTTCGATTCCTGACCCCGCATCTTGCGCGGCGCAAGGTTCGTCACAACCACTACTTTGCGGCCGACCAAATCCTCGGGCGCGTAGGCCATCGCGATTCCGGCGAGCACCTGGCGCACTTCGTCGCCGATATCGACGAAAACCTTTAGCAATTTGTCCGCGTTGGGAATGCGCTCGGCCGATTTCACCACGCCCACGCGCAGTTCCACTTTCGCGAAATCGTCGATCGTGATTTTGGCATTCCCCGCGCCAGGGGCAGCTGCGGTGGTGGCGGCGCTGCCAGTGCCGGCTGGCGCAGCTGTGGGTGCGCCCGCACCTGGCCCGCCTGCCGCGGCGGCGGGATTGCGGATGTCGTTTTCCATTGCTTCGATCCTTTCACTGAGTTCTTCGACTTCCACGCGCGGGAACACTGCGTCCGGTTTCGTGATACGTGTTCCGGCTTTCAACCCGCCCCACGCGAGCGAGTCGAGCTGAAGGTCGGCAAGCCTGCCCGGCTGGCCAAGGCATCGCCAAATCTGTTGCGTGGCGTCGGGCAAAACGGGGTGCGCGAGCGCCGCGATAATGCGCAACGCTTCAGCCGCCGAGTACAAAACTTCGCGCAAGCGCGGGCGATGAACCGGATCGCCGGCGATTTTCCAGGGCTGCTCCTGCACCAGATACGCGTCCACTTGTGCGATCAGCCGCCAAACGTCCCGCACCGCGGCTGAAAAGCGGTACCTGTCGTAGTGCTCGCGCGCGATCGATTCGAGCGAGCTGGAAACGAATTTCGTGATGGAAGAGTCGGACGTGGGCTCCGGGACGCGGCTCTCGAAATAGCTTTCGATCATTGCGAGCACGCGGCTGGCGAGATTGCCGAGGCCATTCGCCAAGTCGGCGTTGTAGCGCGTGATCAGCGCTTCGCGTGAGAAATTGCCGTCCTGGCCGAAGACCACTTCACGCAGCAGATAGTAACGCAGCGCATCGTTGCCCACGTTCGCGCCGGCGATCTCGTCGAAAGCCTTTACGATGGGCTCGGGATGGGCGATGTTGCCCTTCGACTTGCTCATCTTTTCCTGCTCGAAAAGCAGCCACCCGTGCGCGAAAATCTTGTCGGGCAGCGGCAGCTCGGCGGCCATCAGAAACGCCGGCCAGTAAACCGCGTGGAAGCGAATGATTTCCTTGCCGATCATGTGCAGGTCGGCGGGCCAGAATTTCTTGAACTCCGGGCCGGCATCGCCATCGGCCCCCTGCCCGAATCCGATTCCGCTCATGTAGCTCGTCAGCGCGTCGTACCACACGTAAAAGACGTGCTCCGGGTCGTCGGGCCACGGAATGCCCCATTTGATCGACTTGCGGCTGATGGAAACGTCCTTCAGTCCGGCTTCCACGAAGCTCTTCACTTCGTTGAGGCGAAAATCCGGCTCGACGAAATCGGGGCGTTCGCGATACAGCGCGAGTAGTTTGTCCTGATACGCGGAAAGCCGGAAGAAATAGTTCTCCTCGGAAATCAGCTCGGCAGGGCGGCCGCAGATCTGGCAGTTCGCCGGTTCGGGCGAATCGCTGACGTACAGATTGTCGTAAATGCAGTACCGTCCTTCGTATTTCGCCTTGTAGATGGCGTGTGGCGTGCGCCGAAGCGTGCGGCGGACGAGCGTCTGCACGGCGCGCGCGTGTTCCGTGGAAGTGGTTCGGATGAAATGCGTCTGCTGGATTCCGAGCAGCTTCCACAAATCGCGGAAGATCTTTTGATTACGATCCACCAATTCCGCGGGCGAGATACCCAGCTTCTCCGCGGCGCGCTCGATATTCACTCCGTGCTCGTCGGTGCCCGTAAGATACGCCACCTCGTATCCCCGCATCCGCTTGTAACGCGCGATCGCATCGCACACGATGGTGGTGTACGCCGAGCCGGCGTGCGGCCGCGAATTTGCGTAGTAAATCGGCGTGGTGAGGTAAAACTTCTTCGGCTTTTCCATGAACTATTTTTGCCCGCCCACCGGATGGGCGGGCTCTCCGGCCGCGTTTGGGCCCTCGGCAACCGGTTCGGATCTCTTCTGGTATTCGAATGCGGCGGATGCGATCACTTGCTTCAGCGGCACGCCTCGCTGGGCGGCGATCTTCTGGCAGTCGTCATATTCGGGCATCGCGTTGAGCACGGCGCCATTCAGGCGCGAGATTTTCATGCGCACTTCGCCAAACGGCGTGGCAACGGGGACAAATTCGCGCGCCAAGGTCTTGCGACGGACCTCATAGGTGCGCACGCCGATCGTGGTCGTCTCGCGAAAAATCAGATCGATCAGCCGTGAAACATTCTGCGGGTCAGCCAGAATCGTCGCCAGCAAGCCCGGGCGATTCTTCTTCATCTGCGCCGCCGTGGAAAAAATGTCGATTGCGCCGGCCTCGAGCGCCTTTTCCGCGAAGTAACCGTAAATTTGCGGGTTCATATCGTCGAGATTCGCTTCGATCACGGTCACTGGCGCGTCCCAGTATTCTCTCGGCTCGCCCAGATCGGGAGACACGCGTTCGCCAATCAGCAGCCGCAGCACGTTGGGTTTTTCCGCGTTGTCGGCCGA
>JAGWRH010000106.1 GCA_028876695.1 Acidobacteriota bacterium
AAGCGCAAACAGCGCGAGGATTGTTACGACCGTACCGGCCAGCGGCTTCGTCTTCATCGAAGAGACCTCGTTTACAGCGAGTGGCTGAAAACCGTGGCGGCGATATTACATGCGCGGAGGCTTCCGGGCAATCGGTAGCGGAGGTCGAAGCACGGAGAGTAGGAAGCACGGCAGCAGGAAAACAAGGAAACACTCACGCTTCGCAAAAAACCGCAAAGCATGGGCAAAACCAGTACCCCCAGACCGAATCGGCTAGGCGCGGACTTCCCAGGTATCGCCGGCTCGCAAGAGCTTTTCGAGGTCGCCCTTTCCGTGCTTAGCCTGAACTTCCCGGATCTGTGAGTTCACCATTTGCTCGTACGGCGCAGCCTTGATCGAACGGAAAATCCCGATGGGGGTGGGGAACCCCTCCATCTCGGTCATGTGCGCGAGCAAAAACGAATAGGCGGCCGACGGATTCTGCTCGTCGTGCACGAGCAAATCGTTTTCGCCGGCTCCGTTGCCGATCTGGACGATTTCGAGCTTCAGCCCGTTCAGCCGGATGCCCTTGTCGCGATTTTTCCCGAAGATTAGCGGCTTCCCGTGCTCCAGCTGCACGATGTGTTCACTGCGCGCATCACGCTCCGTGAGCGAGTCCCACGCGCCGTCATTGAAGATGTTGCAATTCTGCAGGATTTCGATGTATGCCGAGCCGGGATGAGCCGCCGCGCGTTTCAGCGTCTCTTTTAAATGTGGCTGAAACACGTCCACCGAGCGAGCCACGAATGTCGCTTCGGCTCCAAGCGCCAGCGCGATGGGGTTAAATGGCCGATCCGTCACTCCGAATGGAGTCGATTTCGTTTTCTTGCCCAGTTCCGATGTGGGCGAGTACTGGCCTTTGGTGAGGCCGTAGATGCGATTGTTGAACATCAGCACTTTCAGACCGACGTTGCGCCGCAGCATGTGAATGGTGTGGTTCCCGCCGATCGAAAGCGAATCTCCGTCACCAGTGATCACCCAAACTTCCAAATCCGGTCGCGTGACCTTCAGTCCGGTTGCTACCGCAGGCGCGCGGCCGTGAATGGTGTGGAAACCGAACGTGTTCATGTAATACGGAAAGCGGCTGGAGCAGCCGATCCCCGAAATCACCACGAACTTCTCGCGCGGAATCCCCAGCTCCGGAAATACCGACTGCACCGCCGATAAAATCGCGTAGTCGCCGCAGCCCGGGCACCAGCGGATTTCCTGATCGGTCTGAAAGTCTTTTTTCGATAACGGCGGCAAAGTAGCGGTGGCCATGTCCTGCTCCTATTTCGGTCTCGAACCGGTTGTGGTCCTGGGGTCGGTTTGAATTTTGACAGCTTGTGTCACGATCAAGAAAATTCAAACCGACCCACGATGCGATTCCAACAAAGGACGCGGCTTTGGTTCATTCGTGTCGAAGCGGCGCCCTACAATCCTTGTTTAGTCTATCGATCGGCGAGGATCTGTTCGATCTTGCGCTCGATCTCCGATTGCTTGAAGGGCTTGCCCTGAATTTTGTTCAGCCCCTGCGCGTCCACCAGGTATTTCGCGCGCAGCAGCATCAGCAGTTGCCCCATATTCATTTCCGGCACCAGCACGCGATCATAGCGCCCAATCACGTCGCCCAGATTCTTGGGCAGCGGATTCAGATAGCGCAGATGCACGTGACCAATCTTGTGCCCTTTGTCGCGCTGCGCCTTGAGCGCCGCGGTCACCGGGCCGTACGTTGAGCCCCACGCGACGATCAGCAAATCGCCCGAAGCGTCGCCCGCCGGAACGACGTCCGGAATGTCTTGCGCCACGGCAGCCACTTTTTCCGCGCGCAGCCGGACCATTTTTTCGTGGTTCAGCGGCTCGTAGTTGACGTTCCCGGTTACGTCCTGCTTTTCGATCCCGCCGATGCGGTGCTCGAGACCGGGTGTGCCGGGGACAGCCCATGGACGCGCCAGAGTCTTCGGATCCCGACGATAGGGCTTGAAGTCCGTCGGATTCGTCTCGAACGACACGGGGAATTCCGGCAAATCTTTCAGCAAGGGAATCCGCCACGGCTCCGCGCCATTCGCGAGATATCCGTCCGACAAAACGATCACCGGCACCATGTATTTCGTGGCGATGCGGCTTGCTTCCAGCGCGATCCAGAAACAGTCGCCCGGAGTGGAAGGAGCGAGCACGGGCACGGGCGCTTCGGAGTTTCGTCCGAAGAGCGCCTGCAGCAAGTCAGCCTGCTCGGTCTTCGTCGGCAAACCCGTCGAGGGGCCGCCGCGCTGAATGTCGCAAATTACCAGCGGTAGCTCAACGGCAACGGCCAGGCCGATTGCTTCGGTCTTCAGCGCCATGCCGGGGCCGGAAGTCGTGGTGATCCCGAGCGAGCCGCCGTACGCCGCGCCGATCGCCGATGTTACAGCCGCGATTTCGTCCTCCGCCTGAAACGTGATCACGCCGAAATTCTTATACGCGGATAGCTCGTGCAAGATGTCGGAGGCCGGCGTGATTGGATAAGAGCCGAGAAAGAGCGGCAGCCCCGATTTCTGCGAGGCGGCCACGAAACCGATAGCCAGAGCCGCATTGCCGCTGATGTTGCGGTAGATTCCGGGGGCGAGCTTCGCGGGCGGAATTTCGTAGGTGATCTGAAACGCTTCCGTCGCTTCGCAGTAGCTGTACCCGGCCTGCATGGCCAGCTTGTTCGCTTGCACCAGCAGGGACTTGCTCTTGAATTTGTCGTCGATCCAGCGCAGCGTCGCCTCCATCGACCGGTTGTAGAGCCAGTAGCACATGCCCAGCGCGAAGAAGTTCTTGCAGCGATCGACGCTTTTGCTATCGAGCCCCAGGTCGCGCAGCGCCGCGCGGGTCAGCTTCGTCAACTCGACCGGGAAGAGCCGGTAGCCATCGAGCGAATGGTCTTCCAGCGGGTTCGAGGTCATCTGCGCCTTGCGCAAATCGGTCTCGCCGAACTCGTCCAGATTGGCGATCAGGATGCCGTTGGGTTTCAGATCCGCGAGATTCGTTTTCAGCGCCGCTGGATTCATGGCGATCAGCGCGTCCACGCTGTCGCCCGGCGTGTACACGTCGTTCGACGAAAAGTGGACCTGGAAACCGCTGACGCCCGGCAAAGTGCCGGCTGGGGCGCGAATCTCCGCGGGAAAATCCGGCAAGGTAGCCAAGTCATTTCCGTAGAGGGCTACGGTGTTTGTAAACTGGCTCCCGGTGATCTGCATTCCGTCCCCGGAATCACCGCAGAACCGGATCACCGCTCGTTCGATCACTTCACGCTTGCGCTTCTTGGGAGGGGTAACCGTGGTCGCCATGTCTTGTTCGCGCTTCCTGTCTCGCTATGTTGCTACGGCTCTCGGATATGCGCGGGCGAGCGAGTGCTGCCAGAATTTCGAGGCCGATCCGGCGGCCGCTACTCCCCCATCCCGCTTGTTATAAGGTTAGCACAGCGCTCCGCGTCCGGCTCGATTTTTCGCGCGAGAAATATCGCCTTGTTGTTCGGTGGCTACTGAATAGCTCCCAGGCACGGTCGCTGCGGTCGTTCGCATCGCGGACCCAACCAATATGGCGCCCGCCGTGGATTTTGCTCGTTGTTCGGTTATCATGCCGCCGTGATTCGCAGAATTGCGGTTCCATGAATCGGATGAGCAACTATCCGGAAGCAAGCCCGCGCGATCCCGAGGCAGAATACAGGCGCCGTATCGACGCACTCCGCGCCGCGCTCGTTCCGCTGAAGCGCCGCGATAGACTCTTCGGATACGCCAAACTGACGCTTTTGTTCATCGGGCCGCTTTTCCTCCTCTGGATCGTGCTTTCAAAGCAGGTATCCATTTACTGGGTCCTTGTGCCAGTTTTGGTGTTCATCTCGATCGAGGTCTTGCACGAGCGCGTCAGCCGCGCGATCGACAGAAATGCGCGCGCCGCGCAATTTTACGAACGCGGAATCGCGCGCATTAATGATCAATGGGCCGGAACCGGCGAAACCGGCGAACGATTCGCAAGCCCATCGCATGCGTACGCGCGCGACCTCGATCTGTTCGGCAACGCCTCTCTATTTCAGTTTCTCTGCGAGGCTCGCACTGCCGCCGGCGAAGAAACTCTCGCAAGTTGGCTTCTTGCGCCGGCCGCTCCCGAGGAAGTTTTAGCAAGGCAAAGCGCGGTCGCTGATCTGCGCGATCGGATCCAATTGCGCGAAGATTTGACGATCTTAACCGCCGATTCTCGCGCGGCGATGCATCCCGTCGCTCTGGTGCAATGGGCGGAACCGCGGTTCGTGGTTGCGTCTGTCGTCCGGCGCATCGCGGCGATGGTGCTCTCGCTTGCGTGGCTAGCCAGCCTCGGGGCCTGGATCGTCTGGGGACTCTTCATGGCGCCGCAATTGCTCGGCATGCTCTTCCTGATATTTCTGCTGATCAGTGCTGTGAATGCGGTTTTCGGCCATGCGCATCGCCGCTGGATCGAACTCGGGCCGACGATCGAGGCGTCCTGTAATGGTCTTGCACCTTTCGCGACTGTGATGTCCCGTTTCGAAGCTGAGTCTTTCGCCGCGCCGAAGCTCGCCGGGTTGCAATCGCGGCTGCGCGGGAAATTCGAGAAGCCCTCTCGATCGATCCGGCGCCTCGCTCGTTTGATCGAACGCCTGGAATCGAACCGCAATCTGATCCTGGTGTTCGCGAACCGGTTCGTCTTTTATCGGCTGGAAACGATATTCGCGATCGAACACTGGCATCGGAAATTCGGACCATCGGTTCGCGGCTGGATCGCCGCGATTGGCGAACTCGAAGCGCTTTCGTCGCTCGCCGGCTATGCCTTCGAGCATCCGGCTGATACCTTCCCGGAATTCACCGCGGAATCGCCGTGCTTCCTCGCCGAGGGGCTTGCGCACCCACTGATTCCCGCCGGCCGAGCCGTTCGCAACGACGTACACCTCGGCCGCGAGCTTCAGCTGATGATCGTCAGCGGGCCGAACATGGCCGGCAAAAGCACGTTTCTCCGAGCCGTGGGCTTGAATGCCGTGCTCGCGCAATGCGGGGCACCCGTTCGCGCGCGGCGTTTGCGGCTGTCGCCGCTCGGCATCGCCGCTTCCGTCTGCGTACTCGATTCGCTGCAAGGCGGTATTTCCCGGTTCTACGCTGAAATCCTGCGCGTGAAGCTGACGATTGATCTGGCGAACGGGCCATTTCCGGTGCTGTTCTTGCTCGATGAACTGCTGGGCGGCACGAATTCGCAGGACCGCCGCGTGGGCGCGGAGCGGATCGTGACATCGCTGGTAGACCGCGACGGCATTGGCCTGATCACAACGCACGATCTCGCCTTGGCGCAAATCGCCGATGCGCTCGGCCCCCGCGCAGCGAATTTCCACTTCGAAGATCGCGTGGAAGATGGCCGGCTCATTTTCGATTACCGCCTCAGTCCCGGCGTTGTGCGCACCAGCAACGCGTTGCAGCTGATGCGCTCGATCGGGATTGACGTCTAACTTCCAATCCTCACGGGGTCCTCTGGAAGCGCTGCGAGACACCACCTGTCCCAAAGTACCATTGACTTCGCTTTTGATTCGCCCGTATAGTAGAGGCGAATACTGAGCAAATCCCGGGGGGCTGCGAATGGCGCTGACGAAACGGCAAAAAGAGGTCCTGAACTACCTGGTTGGCTTCATTAATAAGAACGGCTATTCGCCGAGCTTCGAGGAAATCGGCAAGGGCATGAAGCTCA
>JAGWRH010000107.1 GCA_028876695.1 Acidobacteriota bacterium
CTTGCCCAGATGGCGCGGGCGTCAGGCATTCATCTCGTGCTGGCTACGCAGCGACCATCGGTCGACGTGCTCACCGGCTTGATCAAGGCGAATTTCCCCGCGCGCATTTCGTTCCGCGTGGCCAGCAAAGTGGATTCGCGGACGATTCTCGACAGCAACGGCTCGGAATCGCTGCTCGGCAAGGGCGACATGCTCTATTTGCCGGCGGGATCGTCGCGGCTGCACCGTTTGCACGGGCCCTACGTGGGCGAAAAGGAAGTCGGGGACGTGTGCGAATTCTGGCGCGAGCAGGCCAAGGCGATTTACAACGAGGAACTGCTCAAACCGCCGCGCGATGAAAATGCGCTGGGCGCGTCGGGCGGCGGCGGCGAAGGCGCCGAGGGCGAAGACGAAGTGGACGACGAGCTGTATCAGGATGCCGTGCGCGTGGTCTGCGAGATGGGACGCGCGTCCACATCCACTTTGCAGCGGCGCTTGCGCGTGGGCTACGGCCGCGCCGCGCGCCTGATCGATTTGATGGAAAAAGACGGCATCGTCGGCCCGCCTGACGGCTCCAAACCGCGCGAGGTGCTCAAGAAGAAAGACTGGATGCGCGAGTTCGACGAATCGATGAAGTGACCATCCGATGAGCGTCCCTGCCGCGCGCAGGGCTCGTCATCCTCGGGCGAACGCGGTTTGTTCGCCGCGGAATCCATCGATTCCCCCGGCAAAAAACTCCGGCCTTCGCCGCTTTGCACTTCCCACTCCGGCGGCTTTCTCGTAAACTCTAGCTCATCCCGTGCCGAGGTAGCTCATTGGTAGAGCGCGGCCCTGAAAAGGCCGGCGTAGGGAGTTCGATTCTCCCCCTCGGCACCATTCCTTTTTCCCAATGTTTATCGAGTTTCCTGTGCGTAGGTGTGTGCCCATCGCAAACGGATGGCGGCGAACGAGGTCGCGCGTGAACCGGCTGCGTTGACTTCGCCTCCGCCGATGCTATGATTTCGCGCCATGAACGCCCCTTTCTATTTCGAAATTCAGGCGGACAATCCGCCGCGCGCCGTGGCGTTTTACAAGAAAGTTTTCGGCTGGAGCTTTGAAAAAGTCGAGGGCCTGCCGTCGGAGTACTGGCGCATCCAGACGGTAGGAATTCGCGGCGGATTGCTCCAGCGTCCCGCGGCTGTGCCTCCACCGCCGGCGGGCACCAACGCGTATGTCTGCTCGATGGAAGTGAAAAACTTCGACGAAACGGCGCGCGCGATCGAAGCGGCGGGCGGCATCGTGGCCATGCCGAAGTTCGCCGTGTCCCGCACCTGCTGGCAGGGCTATTTCGTCGATACCGAAGGCAACACGTTCGGCCTCTTCCAGCCCGATCCCGGTGCCAGATAGCCCGGTTGCGCGGATTCCCCCTTGCTACAACCTGCCTCCTAAATTGACCACGTTCTGTGAGTCGATGGCCGAAGCTACTTCGTCCTGTAAACTACTATCCTACAGTAAGTTGCGAGCATTTACTGATAGGGACTAGTACCATTGTCGGCGTCGCATGCGGCTGCGAGGATGGGCGTGGCAGACCCAGCTCATGCGCAACCACACAGCCCTACTGACTATCGCTATCGTTATGTACGCGCCGGTAGCCTTGGCGCAAAGCGCGGCGGCGCAAAAAACACCGCCCGCAAAAGCTCTCGATTCGCCCCCGGCGGCGGCAATAGCGGCTCCCGCGGACCGGACTCCACCGAGCCAAGCAGCGCTGGTCGCCACCAACTCGCCGCAATCCGGCGCCGTTCGCATGTTGAAGACGCGCGACGTGATCACCGACGACGACTTGCAGGCGATGCGTTCCGGCGTAGCGATCGATTATTTGTGGAGCGAGGCCAAGGTTCCGGCGTCGGTCAATCCGGTGCTTTGCGATCGCGCTTGCGAAGCGGAAGCGCGCGCAGCCGCGGGCATGAGCCGCTCGCCGAATAGCGAATGGCAGGCACAGTTTGCGGCGGCGCGAATCGATCTGGCGGCCGATAAAGAATGGCGCGTAGCCTACCTGGACGGCCTTTCGAAGGCGCATCAGTACTGCGTGTTTCGCGGGCAATCGAACACCGAGCTGGCTGCGCCCGCCAGCGACACGACCGGCCAGCAATACGTCGGCGACATGAATCAGTCGCTGGGCCAGAGCATGGATAACGCCGCGGAGCGCGTCCAGCAGGCAATCGAACAGGTGGAGAGAACCGACTCGGTGCGCGCGGCGATGATGGAGATCCTGGCCGAGCGCGCGTTCAATCAGTGTAGTGATCGAGCCCGCAGGTAACCCGCACGAAAGAAGCCCCCGGCAGGTGGCTCAACCGCGCTAATTCGATTTTGGCGCGGGATGATCTTTGAAGAAGGACTCCACGTCCGGCACAGACGGCGCCGCTTGCGTGGAGTTTGCGCCCGGATGCCCCGGCGGCAATTGCATGTTGCCGTCCGCGGGCTGGCCGTTCGTCACAATCCAGCCGTTCGCGTGGCGCTCGAGGAAATATTGCATGGTCATGCCCGTCGCGCCGCCATTCTTCACGTGAAACGACGCGTGCGCTTGCGCCTGATCGCCATTAATCGCGACGGAATCGACAGCCATATCCATCGCGTCCATGTTCAGTCCGTGATTGCCGCGAAGATGGTCTTCGATGGCGGCGCGAATGCCGGCGGCATCGCTCGGGGAAACCGCGCCCGGCGAGCCTGACTGTGGCGCAGCGGTCGCGTCCGCGGGCGCTGCGTTGTCCGTCGTTGCAACCCGGCCGCTTTTGCTGCATCCGCCGGCGATGGCGAATATCGCCATCAGCGCGAGCGCGGCATATCGTAAGTTCATCGCTTCCCTTCCAGGCTGCGCGCCAAGGCGAGGCGCCGCGGCGTACAAGGATTCACTCATCGACGCGCGAAGGCATGTCTGCATGCAGATCGAAGATCGAACAGGAAACCACGCGCGTTTTTAAAATTGTACGCCGGTTTACGGAAAAAGTGGCTGCGAAAAGGCTCGGCAAGCGGGCGCCGCAAAATTGCGCCTTCGCATTTCAGTTGCGCTGTTCGTGCCGGATCGCGTACGTGGCGCCGCCACCCGTGCCGGCGTCAATCAGTTGAAATGTGATGTTCGCGGACTTCGTTGCGCTATTGGCGTCGCGAGGGCCGTGGCACGCCGCGTCCGCGGAGTGCTCGAATGTGATGCGCGCGGATTTTCCCGCCGGAATCGTATTCATGGCGTCGGCCGCCTTCAACGTGATGTTCCCGCGAACCGCGGTAACCAGCAACTCATTCGGTCCGGTGATCGCGACCGTGCCGCTATAGGCCTGGCCCGATGCTTCGCGAAGCCTCCCGGCCGGCGTATCGATCACCAGCGTCGCGGATGAAGGCGACGAGAAGCTGATGCTGCCGTTGATGACGATCGCGCGGACCACGTCCGGCGATCCGTCGAGCACTACTTCGCTGGACGTGCCGAGCACCAGTTGCGATCCGCCGAATTGGACGCGCAGATCGCCGTAATGATCCGTATCGAGCACATCGCACGCGTACACGTTCGCGCCGGCCAGCGCCAGCGAATTGTCAACGAGTGAGTTGTTGGCTTCTGCAATCGAACCGAGCGCGCGGCCGTGTCCGGCCCACGTAGCGCCGCTGAAGCACGCCAGCGCACAGACCGCCAGCGCGCCGCGGATACTGCTTCTGAGCATCGAGCCCCCCTTGGGGTTCACTTTGTGCTGAATGGGCAGGAGGGTTAATGCGCATGTGGCGCCCGCGTCGTCAAAATAACAACGGTTCGCGCGGAATAAAGCGCCCCCGCTCCCGGCTTCCGCGCTCGAGCAAACACCTGAATAGGTTCTTACCGGTTGACGTTTAACGCTACGCGCTATAGACTTAGCTTGTGATCAAGTCGTTTCGCGGCGCCCACACGGAGCGGCTATTCAATCGCGAGCGCGTGGCGCTACGAAAATTAACGATGATTGATGCTGCATGGCAGCTACGAGATTTAATGAGTCCTCCCGGAAATCGGCTTGAAAGGCTAGCTGGCGACCGGGAGGGACAGCACAGCATTCGCATCAACGACCAATGGCGCATCTGCTTCGTGTGGAACGAAGGCGATGCCTTCGACGTGGAGATTGTGGATTTCCACTAGAACGAAAACTCGATTGGGCGACGAGGAGCATGAGCGATGCCGAAAAAGCTAAAGCCGGTACATCCGGGCGAAATTTTGCGCGAGGAGTTCATGCTTCCTCGCGGGCTGAGCATGAACAGAATCGCCATGGACCTCCGTGTTCCGGTCACGCGGATCGCGGAAATTTACCACGAGCGCCGGGGCATCACGAGCGATACAGCCCTGCGTTTAGCGCGGTATTTCAACACCTCGGCTGCATTTTGGGTAAATCTGCAGTGGCGATATGAACTGGAAGTCACCGCAGATCGCGAGGCAGCCAGAATTGCCCGAGACGTGCGCCCGCTGGAGAGAACTGTAACGCGCGGTAATTGGTTGTAGGCTTCTCTGTAGATGCCCTCGAGACCATCGCGAAAAGTCCCCGAACTCACAAACCGAGGCGGGTGGCCCACTGTCGCGCCGGTTTTGATTTTACGGGTGCCCCATCGCACGGGTTTTGAGCGTGGGCGCTTCTGGGCCTTGCCAATCGGCGGGCGGGGCACGCGTTATTATCGGGCTTATGCGGAAGGTGACGACACGGCGGTTTACTGTCGCTGACGAAACGAACCACTCACAAACGGGCTGCCGCGCTCGTAAAAACGCAACTCGCGATCCACGGCGCGCGAAATCCCAATGCGGACGCTCACGCCAATCGGCCCGGCAGGCTTGACGGCGGTTCCCAGCCAGAGCGGGCTGCGCGGAATGCACAGGTCGATGCCATCGAAACGCTTGTCGATATCCATCGCCTGTGCCAAGCGGCCGGGGCCGCGCGCAACATCCGCGAGGCGCTCGA
>JAGWRH010000108.1 GCA_028876695.1 Acidobacteriota bacterium
AGTTCACCGGACAGCAAAATGAGCGCGGGAGGCCGCAGGCGCGCACCGAGTTTGCGTCCTTGCTCGATAGTTTCTTCGGCGGAGCGGGTGAGGATTTCGAGCTCAGGCACGATCGCACTCGGCGAAGAACTTTTTGTACGCGGCGGGAATCGACTGGATCAGGTCGGAGGCCAGCAGCGGAGCGCCGCCTTTTTCTTCGAGCGCGACGTCGCCAGCGAGGCCGTGGAGATAGACGCCGAAGGCGAGCACGCGGTGCCAGTCGCCGGTTCCGAATTGCGCGGTCAAGGCGGCGAGCACGCCGGTGAGCGCGTCTCCGGTGCCGCCGCTGGCCATGCTGGGATTGCCCGTGGAATTGACGAAGACGCTGCCATCGGGCGCGGCGACGATGGTGTGATGGCCTTTCAAAATTACGTGCGCGTTCCAGCCGGCGGCGGCTTTGCGCGCTACATCGACGCGCGCTTTCTGCACCTGCGCGACGGAGTAGCCCATCAGGCGAGCCATTTCGCCGGGATGAGGTGTGATCGCGAGCGCTCCCGATGCCTCGTTCAATTCGGCGGCGCGACCGTCGAAGGCGTTCAGGCCATCGGCGTCGAGGATAATGGGAACGTCGCGACGGGCGGTGACGACGCGGCGAATGAACGACTGAGTTTCAGGATTCGTGGAGAGGCCCGGGCCGATGGCGAGAGCGCGTTTGCCGGCAAGCAGCGTCGAGAAAGCGCTTCCTTCGAGAGCGCATTCGGAGATCGTGCCGGCGAGCGTGGCCGGTAGCGGCGCGGTCATGATTTCGGGTGTATGCGCAGCGACGACCGGGAGAGCGGGTTCGGGCGTGGCGACGGTGACGAGTCCCGCGCCCGCGCGCAGCGCCGCCCACGAGGCCAGAACGGCTGCGCCAGTTTTTCCCACCGATCCAGCTACCACAAGCACATGGCCGTAGTCGCCCTTGTGGCCCTCAGCTTTGCGTGGAATCGCGAAGCGGAGGAATTCGGTGGCGTCGCTCCATCGCATACGCGATTGGCTAACTTCGTCGATCAATTCGGACGGCGAGCCGATCTGGCGGACGACTAACTGTCCTCGGTGTTCCGCGGCGTCGCCGCAAAAAAGGCCGAGTTTGGGCGCCGTGAAGGTGACGGTGAAATCGGCGCGAACCGCGACGCCGGCAGCTTCTCCGGTATCGGCGTTCAATCCCGAGGGGATATCGACGGAAACCACCGAAACTCCCGGCTGACGCGCGTTGATGGCTTCGATCGCGCGACGGAAAATACCCGCGACCGGCCCGCGTACGCCGGTGCCGAGAAGCGCATCGACGACGATCGCGGACGGCGGAAACGCGAATGGAGAAGAATCGAGGGCAGGCGAATCGGCAATGGGGAGGCATTCGCCCCCGGCCTGCTGCCAGCGATTGAGATTGGCGGCGGCTTCGCCTTTCCCGTCGCGCGGATTCGCGACGAGATAGACCGCGGGCTTCGCGCCCGCATCGCGCAAGCGGCGCGCGACCACCAGGCCGTCGCCGCCGTTGTTGCCCTTCCCACAGAGCACGAATATTTTTCGCCGCGCGAATGACGGGAAGCGTTCGCGGATGAATTCAGCGACGCCGCGGCCGGCATTTTCCATCAGCGTGAGGCTTTGGATGCCACAGCGCTCCGTGGTAAGACGATCGACTTCGCGTGTTTCGGCGGCAGTGAGAATCTTCATGACCGGCGCGAGCTTTGCGGGCTCCAGACTAGCAACAGTATATGCGAAATGCGCGCGGCGCTTTCAGTCCATGCGAGCGACGACCACGGTAATGTCGTCCGCCTGCTCGGGCGTGCCGGCCCACTGCTCGACGGCGTTCACGAGATTTTCGGCGATGCGTCCGGCAGGCAATTCGCGGTGATGCAGGATTTCCGATTTCAAGCGGGCCATGCCGAACTCTTCGCCATAAACGTTTTCGGGCTCGGTCAAGCCGTCGCTGAAAGCCACGAGGACGCTGCCGGGCTTCACCGGCAAAGTGCATTCCGTGTAGCGGGCGTCCTCGAATAAGCCGACGACAGTGCCGCCTTGATCGAGAGTTTGCACGCACCCGTCGGTGATGAGCACCGGCGGGAGGTGGCCGGCGTTTGTGTAGGTTAGAGTTTTGGCGGCGGAA
The DNA here is from genome assembly GCA_028876695.1 of Acidobacteriota bacterium. Classification (GTDB taxonomy): domain Bacteria; phylum Acidobacteriota; class Terriglobia; order Acidiferrales; family UBA7541; genus Palsa-295. The sequence continues at coordinate 2,126 of JAGWRH010000108.1, forward strand.
TCGTACACGGCGTAGAAAAGCGTGGCATAGCGATCGTCGGAGGTATTTTTGAACAGATGGCGATTGAGACGAGAGACGAGCGCAGATGTGCCGGTAGCGCCGTCGAACATGGCGGTGCTGCGAAGCGCGGCCTGGAGGCTAGCCATCAGGAGCGCCGCGAAAATACCCTTGCCGCTGATGTCCGCCACGACGAGGGCCACGCGGGTGGGACTGAGCGTAATGAAATCGTAATAATCACCGCTGACCACGCGAGCTGGGCGGCAGATGGCTGCGAGATCGAGTCCGGCGACGGAAGGCAGCGTTCGCGGAAAAAGCTGTTGCTGGACTTCTCGCGCAATTTCCACTTCGTGAGCGAGACGCTGGCGCTCGCGCTGCTCTTCGAGCAGCTCGCCGATCGAACCGATCATCTCGTTGAACGATTCGGCGAGCGAGCCCAACTGGTCGCGGCGGGTGATACGGACGCGATAACCCAAATCGCCGCGGCGGACGTGCAATGTGCCGTCGTAGAGATCGGAAACGGAGGCGGTGATGGTCCGGGCCACAAAGTATCCGGTCGTGAAGGCCGCGATTTCGAGCAAGAGGAAAATTACGGCCATGGCTTCGAGTCCACCGACCAGGTACGGCCCGAGATCGCCGACTGAGGTGAGCAAGGCGGAGTTCACGCTCGACGGCCGCAGAGCGAATTTCGCGAGTACGGGCCGCTCGACCGCATCGGCGCCCAGGTCCGCCCGGCGCGCCTGCAGCGTGGAAAAGCCGTTGAATGCGGGATCAATCAGCCAGTAACGCGGCGGGGGAATCTTGCGGTTCACGCTGCTGATCTGCTGGCGCGGGAGATAGATGGTGCCGTTCAAAGGGATTCCGCGCTCCGAGGAGGTGTCCACCGGGTCGAGCAGTGTTAGCTGGGTCGGGCCGAGCTGCGGAGGAAGGCTATCCAGCGTGGCGGAGGTGATCGGCGCAATCACGAGAACGGTGGCCTTGCCGCCCGCGACCGGAATGCTTTCGGCCGACGAAAAATAGAGCGCTCCTCGAAATTCCACTAAACCAGCGAACTGCTTGCCATTCAGGGCGCGCACCAGCTGCGATCCATGGTTCAGATAGGCGCTCAAGTCCGGCCACTTGGCCCGATCCGCCGCGATAATGCCGGCAACTTCGGGCCGCCTCAAAACGGAACTCTCGACGGCCCTCGAATCGGGGGAAACGGGCTTATCGGGCTCGACGCCCTTCTCTCGCGATACGGCCGCGGCGATGGCGTTGGTATCGGCGGCAATAACGCTGTAACGCTCTTGCAGATCGTCGTGGAGCAAATGGGCGCCGATCTGCAGTTCGAGCAACCATGCAGCCGCAGCCACCATGGCGACGAGGAGGACGATCGGAATTACGGCGGCAAAAACGTAAACCAGCCACAGGCGATTGCGAAGGCTCCAAAGCAGCCGATGGCGAACCCACGGACTCAGGCGAATCACCAGATAGACGAACGCGATAAATGCGGCGAGACCTAGGAACGGAAGCGATCCCAATGGCGCGATCGCTTGCCGTGCGATTACGAGGAGCACGTAGAGCAGAACTACCGCGAGGGCGACGCGATCGGCGAGTGCCATGCGACGGAAAAAATGCACGAAGCGGCGCGCGGAAAACCGGCGCAGGAGTGACGAATGCACGGGCGGCTCTCGCTAACCACCCCATCGCGCGAAGGCGATGAGTTTCGGGGTGCCTGCGTGCTTCATGGAAGGGCGCCCAGTTCCTTTTTCACTGCGGCGATTTGCACTTTGCTGTGCCTGCGGCTATAGAACGCGTACACGAAAAGGCCGATGACCAGCCAAATGAGAAGCCGAATCCAGGTGATCGGTGGAAGACTAGCCATGGCTCCAAGAGAAGTCAGAATGCCGAGGATTGGAACCAGAGGAACCAGCGGCGTTTTAAACGGGCGGGGCAGATTGGGCCGGCTCCTGCGCAAGACCCAGACCCCCGCGGAGACGATCACAAAAGCCAGAAGGGTGCCGATGTTGACGAGATCCGCTAAATCGCCGATGGGAATTAGCGACGCGAACGCGGCCACACAGACGCCCACGACCAACGAGGAAATCCACGGCGTGCGAAAGCGTGAATGAATGGCACCGGCCCACTGCGGCAGCAGTCCGTCGCGCGACATCGAATAGAACACGCGCGACTGGCCGAGGAGCATCACGAGCATTACGCTGCCCAAACCCGCGACCGCGCCGGCTTTAACCAGCAAGCTGCCCCAGCGGACGCCGGTTGCGTCAATGGCAATGGCCACCGGGTCAGCCACGTTGAGCGTGGTGTACGGCACCACGGCAGTAAGCAAGCCGGAGACAAGGATGTAGAGGACCGTGCAGATCACCAGCGAGCCGATGATCCCGATGGGCATGTCGCGCTGCGGATTTTTGGCTTCCTGAGCGGCGGTGGAAACCGCGTCGAATCCGATATACGCGAAGAAAATTACGGACGCGCCCCGCGCGATTCCCGACCAGCCGAAATCTCCGAAATGGCCTTTATTTGAAGGGATGAACGGATGCCAATTCGCATCCGCTACGCCCGTGTGATGAAGCACAAACGCGCCCGCAACAGCTATGAACACGAAAACGATGGCAACTTTGATGAACACGACGGCTGACGTAAAGTTCGCGGATTCCTTGATTCCAACGATGAGGATGAACGTGGCAAGGGCGATCGCCAAGAACGCGACCAGGTTGAAGATCCCAACTGCGTGCGGCAGCGAATCCGGATTGATTCCGGCCGATGAAAGCGTCTGCTGGACGGTGGCGAGCTGCCGCCAGTGTCCTTGATAAAGAACGAGGCGGGTGCCGGGAGTGGCGATCCACTGGGGCGGAATGCGAAGGCCGAGGTCGTCGAACAGGCTGACGAAATAGCCGCTCCAGCCGGACGCGACCGTCGCGGCGCCAAAAGCGTACTCGAGAATCAGGTCCCAGCCGATGATCCAGGCGAAAATCTCGCCCAGCGTGGCATAACCGTACGTGTAAGCGGAGCCGGCAATTGGAATCAGCGATGCGAATTCCGCGTAGCACAATCCAGCGAAGGCGCAGATAATTCCGGATAAAATGAACGAAATGACGATCGCCGGGCCCGCGGCGGTAGCCGCCGCCTGGCCCGTCAGAACGAAAATCCCCGCGCCGATGATGGCGCCAATGCCGAGGGTAATTAGGTTGATTGGGCCGAGCGCGCGGCGGAGCGAGCCTTCGCCGGTCTCGGAGGCTTCCTCCATGATTACGTTGAGCGGCTTGGTGGCGAAAATTTGACTGCCCATTCAGGCTCCCAGCAAAATTCCGGCGCTCAGCACGAGCGCATCAGGCACCCGATTCGCGGGCAACGGATTGTCCCTGAACGAAGCCGGGACTTCAAGCGTCTCCGCTGACGCGCTGGCTTACGGCATCAGGCCTTGATTGCAGCCGCCAAATCGCGTAAACCGGAACACCGAGCAGCACGATGATCAGCCCGGGCCAGGTGTACTGCGGTTTGTACCGCAGCAGCTGAACCTCGAGGAATACGGCCATCACCAGGTAGATCGCCGGCAGCACCGGATATCCGATCGCGCGATACGGCCGCGGCATTTCTGGCCGCTTCCAGCGAAGAACGAAAAGCCCCGTGAGCGTGAGGATATAGAAAATCACCACAGCGAATATCAGAAAGTCTAGCAGTTGGCTGTAAGTTCCGGAAAGACAAAGTAGCGAGGCCCAAACGCACTGTACGATCAGGGCGATGGCGGGAACGTGGTGCCGGCTCACCTTGCCGACCGAGCGGAAGAACACGCCGTCTTTGGCCATGGCGTAATAGATTCGCGCGCCGGAAAGAATCAGGCCGTTGTTGCAGCCGAAGGTCGAAACCAGGATCGCCAGCGCCATCAGCACCGCGCCGACGGGACCGAAGATCACCTGCAACGCGGCTGTGGCAACGCGCTCGTCGGCCGCGTATTCGATCCCGCGCGCGAGAGCTGTGGCACCGTGCGGATCGCCGGAGAGCGGCAAAACGCGAAGGTATGCAAAATTCGCGAGGATGTAGAGCAATACCACAAGACCCGCGCCCATGGCCAAGGCCAAAGGGAGATTGCGATGCGGATTCTTAACTTCAGCGGCGGTGAACGTGATGTTGTTCCAGGCGTCCATGGCGAAGAGCGAGCCCACCATGGCGACGCCGATCAGCGTCAGCGTGCCGATCATTCGCGCCGGTGAATCCGGCGGGTAAGGGTGCATCACGGACCAGCCGGTATGCCTCCAAAATCCGCTGAAATTCGCCGACCGGGCTGCAACCGTGCTGAACCAGAAGCCTAGAAGTACGAGCACGGCGAGCGAGCCGGTTTTCGTTACCGTAAAAATGTTCTGGACGATTTTGCCCAGGCGCAGCCCGCGCGTATTTACCCACGTAAGCAAAACGATCGAAAGAATCGCCAGCAGATTCTGGCGATTCAGTCCCACGTGATATGGCCCAAGCGAACCGAACCAGAATTGCCAGGGACCAAAGGTTCCCGATCGGCCGATCCAAACCGACGCGGAGAACCAGGGAAAGAGCAACGCGGTGAATTTCGCGAAGGCGATGGCAACGGCCGCGATTGTCGCCGTTTGGATAACGAGCAGCATCGTCCAGCCGTAGAGAAAACCCCAGATCTGGCCGAGCGATTCGCGGAGGTAAACGTACTGGCCCCCGGCGTAGGGCATGGCCGCGGCCAGTTCGCCGTAGCTGAGGGCCGCGATGATGGTCATGATGCCGGACGCGACCCAGACGAGAATCAGCAGGCCGGGGCTTTGCACCTGATGCGCGATGTCGCTGGAAACGATGAAGATGCCGGAGCCGATCATGGAGCCGGCCACGATCATCGTGGAATCGAAGAGGCCGAGTCCTTTGACGAGCTCGCCAGTGGAGGGCGATTGCGCCGTGTTGTTCAACTGTACCCCCTCAGCCATCTACCGCCCATCGCGAAAGAGCGTTGGAGACGCAAGTTTGGCCGTCACCGGGCGCGAGCGCGCTCGAACGCCGCAGCGTATTGGCGGACGCGCGCGGCAGGATCAGCCACTTGGGTCAAATCGCTGACCACGGCCAGCGAATCGGCGCCCGCACGATAGACGGCCTCGGCTCGCTCGGCCGTGATTCCGCCGATGGCGACGAGCGGCTTCCGCGTCAATCGCCGGGCTGCAGCGACGAACTCGACGCCGACGACTGGATCCGGATTGCCCTTCGTACCCGTCGGAAAGATCGGCCCCACGGCAATATAATCCGCCGAAGTGCGGTCGGCCTCGCGCAATTGGTCGAGGTTATGTGTCGAAACGCCCACCCATTGCGGCGGGCGGCAGATTTGCCGCGCGGCTTCGGCGGGGAGATCTTCCTGGCCGATGTGCACTCCGCCTGCGCCGGAGATCGCGGCGATGTCCGGCCGGTCGTTAACGATCAGGCGCACGCCGCGCGGCACCAGGGCGGCGAGCAAAGCGTGCGTTTGCGCGTAAACGGCGGTGGATGATGCGGTCTTCAGGCGAATCTGGATCAGCTGCACGCCTGCCGTGGCAAGCCTCTCGGCGAACCGAACGATTTGGTCCGTCGGAATGGACGAATCGGTGATCGGATACAGAAATGGAAACAAAATGCCCCTCGCGCAGGCGTATTGTCTCATGTTCCGCACCTGCTGACGGCGCTGCCGTCGAGTGTATGGCGCGCGGGATTGTGCGTGAAGCCGTTCGCCTGCGCTCTACTTCTTCGGCGACGGGAACATGCGTTCGAGCGAGTGGGTATCGAAATTGCCGGAGACGAAATCCGGGTGAGTGATGATGCGCTTGTGCAGAGGAATTGTCGTCTTGATTCCCTCGACGACAAACTCGTCGAGCGCGCGATGCATTCGGGCAATCGCTTCGAAGCGGTCGTCGCCATAGGCAATTAGCTTTGCCACGAGCGAATCGTAGTACGGCGGCACGATGGCATCGGAATATGCGGCGGTATCGACGCGGATACCTGGCCCGCCAGGCACGCGAAACGCGGTGATATGTCCGGGTGAGGGCGTGAACTTCTCGGGGTCCTCAGCATTGATGCGGCATTCGATAGCGTGCCCGTGAAATTTTACGGACGGGACGACATCTTCCATGCGCTCGCCCGCCGCCAGCCGAATCTGCGATTTCACCAGATCGATGCCCGTGATCATCTCGGTAACGGGATGCTCCACCTGAATGCGCGCGTTCATTTCGATGAAATAAAGGTTGCCGGAAGAATCGCGCAGGAATTCGACGGTGCCGGCGCTCGAATAGCCGACCCGAACGAGCGCCTGCACAACCTTGTCACCGAGCCGCTTCCGCGTTCCCTGATCGACGACGGTCGAGGGCGACTCCTCAAGAACTTTCTGGTGGCGGCGCTGAAGCGAACATTCGCGCTCGCCCAGGTGGATCACGTTGCCATGGCGGTCGCCCAGGACCTGAAACTCGATGTGCCGAGGACGCTCGATCAATTTCTCGAAGTACACGTTGGGGCTGCCGAAAGCCTGCTCGGATTCGTTGCGCGCGGTGTGAAAGGCCGGAAGCAGCTCTCTTTCGCTGCGAACGATGCGCATGCCGCGGCCGCCGCCGCCCTCCGCCGCTTTGATCATCAGAGGAAACCCGATGGCAGAGGCCGCGTCTATGGCGGCCGATTCGTCGGGCACCACGCCGTCGCTGCCGGGGATGATCGGAAGACCCGCGGCAGCCATTTCCGCGCGCGCGCGATCTTTTTCTCCCATGATGCGAATCACGGCGGGCGAAGGCCCGATGAATGTGATATGCGAGGCCTCGCACACTTCGGCGAAGTTGGCGTTTTCGGAGAGAAAGCCGTAGCCGGGATGAATTGCGTCCACGTTGGCGATTTCCGCGGCGCTGATGACTTGCGGAATATTCAGATAGCTATCAGAACTGCGCGGCGGGCCGATGCATATCGCCTCGTCCGCGAAGCGGACGTGCAGCGCATGGCGATCCGCTTCCGAATAGACAGCCACCGTGCGAACGCCCAATTCCTTGCACGCGCAAAGCACGCGGAGGGCGATTTCTCCTCGATTGGCAATCAGGATTTTCTTGAACATTCGCTCACGGCACGGCTGAACGGCTGAAGTTTCCGCCTGAGGCGATTTCCATTACGTGGCCCGGTTAACTGCGAGGGCGAATATCGAAAAGCGCGGCACCATATTCCACGGGCTTGCCATTTTCGACGTGTATGCGCACAACTTCGCCCGCTAAATCGGATTCGATTTCGTTCATTAGCTTCATTGCTTCGATAATGCACAGCACCTGACCCGTTTCCACACTCGCCCCGACGGTAACGAATGGCTGCGCTTCCGGGCTGGGCGCGGAGTAAAACGTCCCGACAATCGGCGATTTGACCGTATGAAGATTATCTTCCCGCTCGCGCTGCGGCGGCTGAGGGGCTGCCATTGCGCTCACGGACTCTGCCGCGGGAGCGGCCGAAACCACGGCGGCGGGCTGCTCCACACGCGGATGAGCGGCGACGGGTCGAACCGAGGAAGTCTTTTTCAGCCGAACGTGCAAATCGCCGCGCTGGAATTCAAGCTCCTCGAGCCCGTGCGACTGCATAAAGTCCAGCAGGCGTTCGATTTCGTCCAGATTGACGCCAGAGGATTCCGTCTCAGGACCGACTGCTTTCGACTTTTTCGCCATTTAGAGTTCGATCAGGTGCCGGGGAGCCGTAGTCAACTGCTCCGCGCCGCGCGAATTCACTGCGATATCGTCTTCAATGCGGATTCCGCCCAACCCTTCGATGTAAACCCCCGGTTCCACAGTAATGACCATGCCTTCCGCGAGGACCGTTTCATCCCCTTTGCCCAAGCGAGGGGATTCGTGAATTTCGAGGCCGACTCCGTGCCCCGTGCTATGCGTAAAGTAGCGATCAAGGCGCGCTCGACGTAGCACGCCACGCGCGGCGGCGTCGACGTCCTGCGCCTTTACGCCCGGCCGCGCGGCGGCTTTGCCCGCCTCCAAAGCTTCCAGAACGGCTCGATACAGTGACCTGATCTTCCTCGGGGCCTTGCCTACGAATACGGTGCGGGTCATGTCACTGCAGTAACCCCGGAGTATAGCACCGTGATCGAGCAGCACCAATTCGTTCTTGGCTATGGGTTTACGCGTCGGGCGCGCGTGCGGCCATGCCGTTCGTTCCCCAGAAGCCACTATGGTCTCGAAGGACGGCCCTTCAGCCCCTTTGCGCTTGAAGTCACGCTCGATTTCGGCGGCTACGTCCAGTTCCGAATCTCCCGGGCGCAGTCTTTTCGCCGTTCGTTCAAAGGTTTTGCTTACGATCGCGGCTGCTTCGCGGATGGCGGCAATTTCGGACGAATCCTTGATCATCCGCAGCTTGTCTACCGCAGAGCCGTCGTCAATCCACCGGACTTTCCGGGATACAGCAGCATCCAGGGCCTGCTTTTGGGCCACGGTGATCTGGGCAGGCGAGTAGGCCACGCGTCGCAGAGACTTACGCGCTCGGAGCAGTTCGCCGGCCGCGCGCAGAAGTCCTTTCTTTGAGATTTGGACGCGTGCCCCGGTGACCTCGTACTTGGATTGGAATGTATACCTGCTGTCGGTGAAAAAGGTCGCCGACTCCGGTTCGACTACTAGGAGCCCCGCGGAACCGGAAAAACCGCAAAGATAACGGACGTTTGGAAGGTGCGTGACAAGAACGGCGTCCGCGGAAAGCCGCCCGAAACAGTTCCGGAGCCGCTCCATTCTGGCATGGTGGCGGCTCCGGCTGCTTGCGTCGTGATCGTGTGGCCCCACTTGTTGCGATGAAGCTTTCCCCAGTCTGCCTTCCCTAACTCGGCAAAATTCGCGGAGTGAGGAAGAAGAGCAGTTCCGCCGAGGCGGAGCTCACCGTCGAGTGCTTAAATAGGTTCCCGATGATCGGGATGCTCCCAACGAGCGGCACCTGGTCAATCGTTGTATGCTGCTGCGTGACGATGATACCGCCAATGACGACCGTCTCGCCATCGTTAACGGTGACTTTCGTCTGCGCCGATTGGGTATCGATCGCCGGGATTCCCTCGACGCGGGGGATGGCCTGATCGATCTGGTCGTTCTGAACCGTCACGTCCATGTACACCGTACCATCGGCCGTGATCTGAGGAGTGACGTCGAGTTCCAGAACGGCGTCCACGAACTGAACGGAAACTGTGTTATTGACGATGGTCTGTACCGGAATTTTGGTTCCTTGCTTCACCGTCGCCTTCTCGTTGTTCTGGGTGATCACTTTGGGTTGCGACAACAGTTTGCCAACACCGCGGTTTTCCGCCGCAGTGATAATCATGTCCAACGCCAGATTCGG
>JAGWRH010000109.1 GCA_028876695.1 Acidobacteriota bacterium
CGCCGCGAACCGTTCCAGCTCCCTCTCGCAGTCGCTCGCGACACAGACTCAGCAAGCGAAGCAAAACGAGGATGTGTTAAGCCAGCGGTTGGCGAAAGCCGAAGACACGAACGCGCAACTCCAGGGCGAGCTGAGCGTGGTGACCGATAAGATGAAGCTTACGGAAGGCGAGCTGACCCGAGCCCGTTACCAAACGAAGAAGATCCGCGATGACGACGCGAAACAGTTGGCGACCCTGCAGAACGACGTGAATGGCGCGCTTGCCACCAAGGCGAACGTGGACGACGTCAACAAGCTCGGCACCGACGTGACCGGCGTGAGGACGGATCTGGATGCCACCAAGAACAGCCTGAGCATGACGCGCGGCGAATTCGGCACCCTGATCGCCAAGAATCACGATCAGATCGAAGAGCTCCGCCGTCTGGGAGAGCGGGACTACTACGAGTTCACCATCGACCATAAGAACCGCCGCGAAAAAGTCGGCGATATCATGGTCGAGTTGCGTGGCGTGAACGCGAAGAAGAATCTCTTCACCGTCTCTCTTTACGTGAACGATCAGCGATTTGACAAGCGCAACCGCTCCGTCGACGAACCGATCTACTTCTTTGCCGATAATAGCCACGCGCCGCTGGAGTTCACGGTTAACCAGGTGGGGAAAAACAAAATCTCGGGTTATCTGAGTGTGCCGAAGACGTACTCGACGCACGCGCAGGCATCCGGGAACTAAAGGCGAATTGCCGCAGCCTCTGGCGGGGTGCGGCGATCCAACAAAACGGGCGTCCGGTTCGATCCGGGCGCCCGTTTTCTTTTACTATTCCGCGCGTTTCAGGGCCCGCATCTTGCGGCTTAGAAACCTCTTCGAAAGCGACGGAAGCTTGTCGTGGGGCAGTTTCCCCTGTTCATACAGTTTTAGCTTCGCCTTGGCCGTCTTGCGCCGGCGCCGCTGGCGCTTCTGAGCTACATACCGCTTGTCGTAAGCCATTCCCCATTCCTCCCTCAAAGCCGAGCAATCGATTGTAACGGACTCGAAAACGGATGCAAAGCTCGCGTGCGATTTTGAGGTGGAATTCGGGTAGCATCGGTAAATCATGGCCGCAACGGTCGTTCATGCCAGCCGCATTCTGACGCCCGAAGAGGAACTAACCGATAGCATTCTGGTGGTCGAGGACGGCCGCATCGCGGCCATCGGCCATCGCGACGAAGTGCGCATTCCTTCCGGGGCCGTCGATCACGCGGCGAATGGCATGACGATCGTGCCCGGCTTCATCGACGTACACATTCATGGGGCCGGTGGACACGACGTGATGGAAGCGAACGCCCGCGCGCTCGATCGTATCACGTCGACCGTGGCTCGCCACGGCACTACCTCGATCGTAGCTACAACGGTCACTGCGCCCATCGAAGATACCTGCCACTCGCTCGCGGGCATCGCGCGGTACATTGGGAAGCACGAACGATTGGACGGCGATGCTCGCCCGGCCGCCGAAATTCTCGGCATTCATCTCGAAGGTCCATTCATCAGCAAAGCGAAACGCGGTGTTCATCCGCCAGAGTCCATTGCCAAGCCCTCCATCGAGACGTTCAACAAGCTGCTCGCCGCGGGCGATGGCCTGGTGAAAATCGTCACTGTCGCTCCGGAGCTATCGGGCGCCATCGAACTGATTGAAGCGATCGCGGCGGCGAAGGTCGTTCCGGCGCTAGGCCACACGGATGCGAATTACGATCAGGCACGCGCGGCGATTCACGCCGGCGCGCGGCACGCGGTCCATATGTACAACGCGATGCGTGCGTTCGAGCACCGCGATCCCGGCATCATTGGCGCTGTTCTCACCGATCCCGAAGTAACCGCTGAAGTCATCGCAGACGGGGTTCACGTCGCCGGCCCAGCGATCCAGATGCTCATCGGCTGCAAAGGCGTCGACACAGTCGTGCTGGTGAGCGACGGCATCGCCGCCACCGGAATGCCGGACGGAAATTATCGTCTCGGAAATTTCGAGGTCACAGTGGAAGGGGGCGTGTGCCGCAACTCTGAAGGGAAGCTCGCTGGTAGCACGCTCACACTCGATCGCGCCGTCCGCAACCTAGTGGCGCTTGGGGTTTCGCTGCAGGATGCCATACGCATGGCCACGATTTTGCCCGCGCGCCGCCTGGGCCTCGCCGGGAAGAAAGGCATCATTGCCGTTGGGGCAGATGCCGACCTGGTGGCGCTCACTCCCGACCTGCGCGTCGTCGGCGTGATGACCCGCGGGTCGCGTTTCGCTTAGTATCGACCCAGGAAAGCTACGGGTTCGCGCTCGAATATCCGGCGTGAAGTGGGACGTTTAGTTCTTCCGCGAACTGGTAGGGATCAAAAGGGCTGCATGCGAAGTATCGGCCATTCACCATCAGGGTAGGAACTTTGCGCCGGCCGTTGTTCACGCGCACGACCAGATCCGCGGCCTCGGGAAACTCATCTATATTGAATTCGCGGTACGCCACTCCGTGCTCTTCGAGAAAACTTTTCGCTCGGCGGCAATCGGCGCACCAGCGCGTACAATACACAATAATTTCAGCCATTTTTCGCGGTCTCAGTTCAGACCTACCCAAAATCCGAGCGGCCAACCCAATGTTCGTGCTTAAGATACCGGTCTTCCCTCACCTGCAGCGCCGCCTACCTTCGATACCGCCTGCAAGCGCACCAGCGCTCGTTGAAGCGCCAATTCCGCCCGCTGCCAATCCTCGAATCCCGGAGCCGCTTTCGAGAGTTCCGATTGCGCGCGCTCCCGCGCACGCTCGGTCCGCGCCACGTCGATTTCCTCCGCGCGCTCGGCTACTTCCGCCAGCACGATCACGCGATGCGGCAGCACCTCTGCATAGCCGTTGATTACGCTCAGGAAGCGCGTCTCGGAATCCTTGCGATATGAAAGGACGCCGATGCCCAATTCCGTGATCAGCGGCGCGTGTCCCGGCAGAATTCCGAGATAGCCTTCTTTCCCCGGAATTTCGACGGTCTGCACAGTTTCCTCGAGCACGTGCCGCTCGGGCGTCACGATTTGAAGTTCAAGTGCGTCTGTGGCCATTCCTCAGTCCGATTGAACGCTCAGCTCGCCGGTTATGCTACCGCCGCCAGCTTCGCCCCTTTTTCGCGAGCCTCTTCGATCGTGCCCACATAATAGAACGCCTGCTCCGGCAGATCGTCGTGCTTTCCTTCGACGATCTCCTTGAATCCACGAATCGTGTCCTCGATCTTCACGTATTTACCTTCGATGCCCGTGAACTGCGCCGCCACGAAGAACGGTTGTGACAGGAACCGCTGAATTCTGCGCGCGCGCGCCACGGTCTGCTTGTCTTCATCGGAAAGTTCCTCGATGCCCAGGATCGCGATGATGTCCTGCAGCTCTTTGTAACGCTGCAGCACGGCTTTCACGGCGCGCGCGACCGTGTAATGCTCCTGCCCCAAAATGCGCGGATCGAGAATGCGCGAGTAGCTGGCCAGCGGATCGACGGCGGGATAAATGCCCAATTCCGAAATCTGCCGGCTCAGATTGGTCGTAGCGTCCAGGTGCGTGAACGTGGCTGCGGGCGCAGGGTCCGTGTAATCGTCCGCGGGCACGTAGATGGCCTGCACGGAAGTGATCGATCCATGCTTGGTCGAAGTGATGCGCTCTTGCAGTTCGCCAATTTCAGTGTTCAAGTTCGGCTGGTATCCCACGGCCGAAGGCATGCGGCCGAGCAGAGCCGAAACCTCGGAGCCGGCCTGCACGAACCGGAAAATATTGTCGATGAAGAGCAGCACGTCCAAATGCTCCTCGTCGCGGAAATATTCAGCCACAGTCAATCCCGTCAATCCAACTCGCAGGCGCGCGCCGGGCGGTTCGGTCATCTGCCCGTATATCAGCGCGCAGCGCGATTTTTCGAAGTTGCCAGGCTCGATGACGCCCGACTCCTGGAATTCGAGCCACAGGTCGTTGCCTTCGCGGGTGCGCTCGCCCACGCCCGCGAAAACGGAAACGCCGCCGTGTTTCATCGCGACATTGTTGATCAGCTCCTGAATCAGCACGGTCTTGCCCACGCCCGCGCCGCCGAACAGCCCGATTTTGCCGCCCTTCAGGTAAGGCTCCAGCAAATCCACGACCTTAATGCCTGTCTCGAACATTTCGAGCGTCGTGGACTGATCTTCGAGCGACGGCGCCGGCCGGTGAATTGGATAATGCTTTTCGGTCTGGATCGGGCCGAGCTTGTCCACAGGCTCGCCCAGCACGTTCATCACGCGTCCCAGCGTCGGACGCCCGACGGGAACGGAAATCGCCTCGCCCAGGTCCTCCGCCTTCATTCCGCGAATCATCCCCTCGGTGGGCTTCATCGCCACGCAACGTACGCGCCCTTCGCCCAGATGCTGCGCCACTTCCGCAATCAAGTCGATTGGCTCGGGCACGTCAAAGCCCTCGCTTTTGATACGCACAGCGTTGTGAATCAGCGGTAGATGGCCCTCTTCAAACTGGACATCCACTACCGGGCCGATCACCTCGACCACTTGCCCAATCTTGCTTCCGTCTGCCATGAAATTCTCCTAAACTTGCGCGCTTTTGCGGTCGCGCCCCTACGACATCGCCGACGCCGCCCCGCTCACGATCTCGATCAACTCCTTCGTGATGCTCGCCTGTCTGGCCTTGTTCATCTCCAGCGTTAGCCGGTCGATTAACTCAGACGCGTTCCGCGTAGCCGAATCCATCGCCGTCATGCGCGCGGCGTGTTCCGCCGCCGCCGATTCCAGCAGGATGCGGAAAACCTCGGAATCCAGGTATCGCGGCACCAGATGATCGAAAATTTCGTTCACTGGCTCTTCGTAGATGTAATCGACCAGCATCCCTTGCCCGGCGGGCGCCAGGTCCTGCGGAAGCGATTCGCTCCTCGCCGTTCCCGCTTCTGCGACGATTTCCTCCGCTTGCGATCCCAGTATCGCGGGATCGACAGGGAGGAGTTTTTCCACCCTCAATCGCTGAACCAGCACGTTTTTGAACTCGTTGTACACGGCGTAAACCGCATCCACGTCCTTGTTCGCGTACATCTCAGCAATTTTCGACGCGATCTCTTTGGCCTTCGAATATTCAACTTTGCTTGAGACGTTCAGGTATTCGGCCGTTAGTCGCCAGCCGCGCTTGCGCAGCGTATCGCGCCCTTTCTTCCCGATCGCGATCCCTTCAATCTGTTTCGATGAATTCTCGCGCGCAAATGCGCTCGCCCGGCGCAGCACGTTGGTGTTGAATGCGCCGCATAAGCTGCGATCGCCGGTCAGCACCACGATCACAATCTTTTCTTCGGGACGCCGCTCCAGCAGCGGGTGAACGGTGCTTTCCATGCGCGCCGCCGCCGACCGCAGCACGCGCACGATCTCGTGGGCGTACGGCCGCGCCGCGAACACCCCCTCCTGCGCCCGCCGCAGCTTCGCCGCGGCGACGAACTTCATCGCGCGGGTAATTTGCTGCGTGCTTTTGACGGAGCGGATCCGGCGGCGATAGTCGATCAGTGTCGGCATCGGCGATCGTTATCAATCGGCGGCAGCGGCCATGCTTGCCTTGAAGCGCTCCTTAAACGCTTCCAGCGACCTGATCATCTCCGCCTGCAGCGCATCATCGATCGCTTTCTTTTCCCGCAGCGTCTTAAACACATTCGGGAAGTTCGTTTCCACAAACGGGTACAGCTCGCGCTCGAACCGCCGAACTTCGGAGATCTCCAAATCGTCCAGGTAGCCGCGGCCGCCCGCGAAAACGATCAGTACCTGCTTTTCGACCGCCAAGGGCTGGAATTGGTCCTGTTTCAGCACTTCCACGAGCCGCTGACCTCGCGCCAGTTGTGCCTGGGTCGCTTTATCGAGCTGCTCGGAGCCGAATTGCGCGAACGCCGCGAGCTCGCGATACTGCGCCATATCCAGCCGCAGCGTGCCCGCCACTTTCTTCATCGCTTTCGTCTGCGCGTTTCCGCCGACGCGGCTTACGGAAATACCCGCGTTGATGGCAGGCCGAATCCCCGCGTTGAACAGGTCGGCTTCCAGATAAATCTGCCCGTCGGTAATCGAAATCACGTTCGTCGGGATATACGCGGAGACGTCGCCTGCTTGCGTTTCGATTACCGGCAGTGCCGTTAGTGAACCCGCGCCCAGCGAGTCGCTCAATTTCGCCGCGCGCTCGAGCAATCGCGAGTGCAGAAAGAAAACGTCGCCGGGGTAGGCCTCGCGCCCCGGCGGGCGGCGCAGCAGGAGCGAAATCTCGCGATACGATTGCGCGTGTTTCGAAAGATCGTCGTAGAAACAGACAGCGTGGCGTTTCGTATCGCGGAAGTATTCGCCGATTGCGGCAGCGGCGAACGGAGCGATGTATTGCATGGTGGCCGGTTCGGAAGCGGATGCCGAAACCACCACGCTATAATCCATCGCGCCGTAATCCGTGAGCGTTTTCACCACCTGTGCAACCGTCGAACGCTTCTGCCCGATCGCGCAGTAGATGCAGATCAGGTCCCCGCCCTTTTGGTTCAAAATCGTATCCAGAATGATGGCGGTTTTCCCTGTTTGCCGGTCGCCGATGATCAGCTCGCGTTGTCCCCGGCCGATCGGAATCATCGAGTCGATAGCTTTGATTCCGGTCTGCACCGGTTCGCGCACCGGCTGGCGATCCACCACGCCCGGCGCGAGCCGCTCGAGCGGATTGCGCTC
The DNA here is from genome assembly GCA_028876695.1 of Acidobacteriota bacterium. GTDB lineage: Bacteria > Acidobacteriota > Terriglobia > Acidiferrales > UBA7541 > Palsa-295. Next base: position 6,689 of record JAGWRH010000109.1, read on the forward strand.
CTGCGTTACGATCGGACCCTTGTCGTCGATGGGCTGTCCGAGCGGGTTGACGATCCTGCCGATCAGCGCGTCACCCACCGGAACGGACATGATTTTCTTCGTCCGTTTCACCGTGTCGCCTTCGCGAATTTCTGTGTAGTCGCCGAGCAACACTGCTCCGACTTGATCTTCTTCCAGGTTCAGCGCGATCCCGAACACGCCGTGCGAAAATTCCAGCATCTCGCCGGCCATGCAACGGTCCAGGCCGTGAATGCGCGCGATGCCGTCGCCGACCGAAATCACCGAGCCGACTTCCTCGACTGCGACGGTCTGCTGATAGTTTTCAATCTGCTCGCGCAATATGCTGGTGATTTCGTCCGCTTTGATATTCGCCATTCGTGCTCCTATTCCGATTCGAGCCGCTCGCGCAGCCGGTTGAGTTGCTCGCGCACGGAACCGTCGTAAACAATCGATCCGACGCGCACCACCGCTCCGCCGAGCAGCGACGCGTCCTCGCGAAAACGTGCTTCGATCTTCTTGCCGGTCCGCTGCTCGAGCGCCGCCGTCAGTTCGCGCCGCTCGCCGGCGCTTAACTCTCGCGCCGAGGTCACTTCGGCGTCCGCTATGCCCAGCCGTGCATTCAGCGTCTCGTGAAACACCTGATGGATCTCGCGGAGCATTTCCGTGCGGCCGTGATCGATCAGCAGGAAAACGAAATTCCGCACCGCCGACGCGAGATTCATGCGCCTGGCCAATTCATCCACGATCTTGCGCTTCAGTTCCGGCGTAACGGCCGGTGACTCCAGCACGTTGCGCAATTCCGCCGATTCCCCAAAGCCAGCGACGAACGCCGCCAAATCCCCTCGCACGCGCTCTGCGTTGTCTTCATCGAGCGCCGCATCGGCGAGCGCCGCCGCGTAGCGGGATGCAACCGCTTCGCTCAATTCGCGCTCCTCTCGAGTTCGCCCACGAACGTGCGGAACAGCTTGGATTCGTCGCCCGGCGTGAGCCGCTCGCGGAGCATACCTTCGGCCGCTTCGATCGCCATTCGCGCGGCGGCGGCTCGCAGTTCCACGCGCGAAGCTCGCTCGGCCGCGGCGATTTCCGCCTGCGCCGCCCGCTCGATCATTTCCGCTTCCGCTTTCGCCAACGCACGGATGCGTTCGGCTTCGGCTCGCGTCCCGCGTTCCGCTTCCGCCCGCATCGCGGCTACCTCGGCATCGATCGCCGCGAGTTTGGCGCGCACTTCGCGACGCTGCTGTTCCGCGGCTTCGCGCGCGCGCGTTCCTTCCGCGATTTTCCGCGTAATGTCCTCTGAGTTCTTTCTGAATTTCGGAGCCGCTTTCGCGAAGGCGTACACAAGAATCGCCACCAGCACGGCGAAATTGATCCATCGAAAGGCCCATCCGCTGGTTGTGTCGGTGACGCCCCCCCCGGCCTCCTGCGCGAACGCAGGCATGGCCGCGAAACACAGCGCCGCCGCGGTCAGCGCGATACTCGCGCCGCGCGCGCAAACGCTCGATGAAATTCGGCGCTCCCCAAGTATCACTGGACGACACCCGCGCGCGTGGGCGATGGGCTTCGTAAGATTGTTCGAACAATTTGCTGGGCAAGAGCTGAAGTCTGCGCTTCCACATCCGTAAGCGCCGCCTTGAAATCATCGGCGATGCGCTTCTTCGCGACGGCCACTTCCTCCGCGGCCCGGGCGTGCATGGCCTTTAACAGCTTTGCGCGATTTTCGAGAGCTGCCTGGCGGGCCGCTTCTTGCCGGCCATAAATCTCCGCGCGCGCTCGCCGCAACGCTTCGTGGTATGCATCGAGCTCATGCTTCGCCTCCGCTTCCACGGTGGCTGCTTCGGCGCGGGCGCCTTCGATGCGCGCTGCGCGCTCCGCCATGGTTTTCTGCAGCGGTGTGAAGAAAGCCCAGCGCATGAACGCGTAGAACAGCAGGAACAGAACCACAGTTGGCGCGGCGGCTAGGAACAAAATTTCGAGCTGGTGGAGGATTGCCATCGTCGGATAAACGCGCTGCTACCGTGCTCCTGTTTTATTTTTGGTGATACCCGGCGTGACGGTCCGGCTGCACCCACTTAGCAAGTGCCGATCAAAGCCAGAAATTATCGCATTACGTTCGCTACTGCGTCAATCGGTTTGGATAAGTGAAAAGCCCGCTTCAACTTAAATTTGTCACCGCGTCGCCGCTGCCCCCGAAACCTGCCCGGAAGCCAGTGAGAACAGCAATTCTCGCGCCGAAACCGGCGGATGGCACGTCGTCCCGCTGCAAACGATCGCCTGCGCCTTCGACGCGTCCAGATGGGGCAGAGTCTCGCGAAGCGCCGCTGGGAGTACCGCGGTAGGCGCACGCTCGGGCGTGATCCGCAGCACAATTTTTCCAAAACGATACACTTCGAGAGCCGATCGTTCGAGCGCAGCGGCCGCCTCGTCCTTCGTATTTCCCGTCACCACGATTTCCATCGGATGCCGCGAGTGCAACAGCGCGGCAAGAGCATAATTGGCGGCGTGTAGCCCGTACTGCGGCATCGAACCAATGAACGTTTCGAGAGTCTTTTCCGCGAAGTCGCTGTAGAGTGTTTCCCCCGTCAGCGCGGCGATTCGCTCGAGCACCGTCACCGCTACGGAATTCGCGCCCGGCGTTGGAGAATCCTGCAACGGCTTGCGGCGAACGTCCAGCCCTCCGAGCGGAGCCGAATCCTTGGCGCGATCGAAAAATCCGCCGCCATCCGGATCGCCGAAGCGCTCAATGCAAAGCCGCATGGCGCGCTCAGCCGTCTCGAAATATCGGCGATCGAGCGTCTGTTCCCACGTGTCGAGAAGCGCGGCGATCGCGAAAACCTGATCCTCGAGAACGCCTTCCAGGCGCGGTCCGCCGATACGGTGCAGGAAGCCCTTCGATTCATCCCACGCCCCGCCGAGAATGCGATCGAGCGACTTCAGCGCAAATGTGCGGCAATCGGTGCGGTCCATCACGCGTGCGGCCTCTAGATACGCCGAGATGAACATCGCGTTCCAGCCAACATAGTGCGTCCGATCCACCGTCGGGACCGGCCGTCGCGCCATGCGCGCCGCCAGCAATTTGCCGCGCGCGCGCGCAAGCAGGATCGTCGCGCTCGCCGCGTCTAGTTCGAGCTTCTCCGCGAGCGCCTCGATATGCGACGCAACCCAAAGCACGTTCCGCGCCGGATCGTGGTGCATTTCGCCATCGGCTGCAACGTCGTAATAAATCTCGATGGCTCGAGACTCCTCCGGCGACAACGCATCGCGGACTTCGTTGAGCGTCCAAGTGAAATAATCGCCATCGTCTTCGAGCGTCTGATCCGCATCCTGGCTGGCGTAAAAGCCGCCGCGCTGCTGATCCGAAAGAACCTCAGTGACCCAGGAAATGATTCCCTCGGCGATATCTCGATAGAGCGGCTTGGCCGTGACCTGATAGGCGTGGAGATAGTTTCTCAAGAGCTCCGAATTGTCGTAGCTCATCTTTTCGAAGTGCGGTACACACCAGCGCTCATCAACGGAATACCGATGGAAGCCGCCGCCAAGCTGGTCATAGACGCCACCGCGAGCCATGCCTTCTAGCGTGCGCTCCGCCACGTGAAGCAGCCGGCCGTCGCGCGTTGCCTGATACCGTTCCAGAAGCAGATCGATCGCTCCGGCATGGGGGAACTTCGGCGCGTTTCCGAACCCGCCGTGCCGCTCATCGAATTGCGAAAGCGCCGATTCGACCACAATATCAACGATCCGCGGATCGAACACGCCGCGCGCGTCCTGAAAAATTTCCGCTTTGGCAACGGCCTGCTCCAGCGCGCGCCAGGATTGGTCCACTTCCGCGCGCCGGTTCTTGTACGCATCGGAAATTGCCAGCAGGATGCGCTTGAATCCGGGTCGGCCCATACGGTCGTCGGGAGGGAAATACGTGCCGCCGAAGAAAGGCTTCCCGTCTGGCGTCAGGAACGCGGTGAGGGGCCAGCCGCCCTGGCCGGAAATGGCGCTGATCGCGGATTGATACCGTGCGTCCACGTCCGGGCGTTCATCGCGATCCACTTTGATCGGAACGTACAGACGGTTGATAATCTCCGCGATTTCCGCGTTTTCGTAGCTTTCGCGGTCGATCACATGGCACCAGTGGCACCACACCGCTCCGATATCGAGCAGAATCGGTTTTTCATCCGCGCGCGCCTTCGCGAATGCGTCTTCGCCCCATTCGTTCCAGTCGATGGGCTGATGGGCGGCCGACCGCAGATAGGCGCTGGCGGAATCTTTTAGACGGTTTTCGTGGGTTTGGGTCATGCGGGCAAGATCTCGGGTTTGGTCTTTATGCAGCTCACTTCCACCCTACCACACGTGTTCGTCAAAAGCAGCGTGCGGCGCTCGAGCCAAATACAGCTGCGCTGGCAACGCAAGGCAAGGATTTCCGTTAGGCTGCCGATCGCGGCGCGATGCTGTCCAACGCGCGTCGGAGCTTCTCATTCACCTCACTTGCCAGTTGCCCGAGTTCCCGATGTCCGGTGATCGAGAGCATTTTCAACGCATCGACCGCGCCGACGTACACGCGCCCGTCCCGCTCGTACACCACCGCATTGCACGGCAAGAGCAGGCCTAAATTGATGTCGTGCTCCAGAGCCTCGCGTGCCAGCGGGGGATTGCACGCGCCCAAAATCACGTACTTCGGGAAATCGACTCCGAGCTTCTCCTTCAACTTCGCCTGAATGTCGATCTGGCAAAGCACGCCAAAACCTTCTTTCTTTAATGCAGCCTCTGTTTGCGCGACCGCTTCGTCGAACCGGAGTTTTGTCACGCGTAAGTCACCGTATGAGCTTGTGGCGATATCTTGCATGTCAGCACCTGCCTTAATTCTAAGGATGCCGCCCAGGCGCATTCGATTCTGCCGTGCGGCGCCCTAACTCACACCAGCGTTGCCAAAATCACCCACCGCTACCGTGATCTCTGTCACAGGTCGCGTCATCCAGGCCGCGACCTCCTGCTTCTCACGAAATCTGCCGAGGCGAAATTCAGCAGTTGCTCGATTCGACTAGAGGTGCGACTCTGGCGCGGCTGCCGACCACGTGCAGCAGAACATCAGCCAAGGAGGAAGCTCATGCCGCTTACCGTTTTCGGCCAGCCGCAAGACGGCGTTATCCAATCCGCCTTCGTCGTCCAGGATGTCCGCGCGTCAATGACCGAATGGATTGACAAGCTGAAGATCGGCCCGTGGTTCCTGCTGCCCGAATTTACAGGCGTGGATGCTCTCTACCATGGCAAGCCCTCTACCGCCACCGTCTCCATCGCTATGGCCTTCGCCGGGCACATGTGGATTGAGCTCATTCAGCCGCTCGATGACGAGCCTTCGGTTTATCGCGACATCATCCGGCGCCGCGGCTACGGCTTCCATCATTTTGGCATGGGCACCGCCGATTTCGATCGCGATGTCGAGCGCTACAAAGCCGCCGGCGCCGAACTCGCCTTCTTCGCGCGTGTCCCTAGCGGCGGCCGCGTCGCGTACATGGACACGTCCGCCACGCTCCCGGGCATGACCGAGCTCATCGAGCTCGGCGCCTCGTTCGATTCCGTTTTCAGCCGCATGTACCGCGCCTCCATCGGCTGGGACGGCTCCGACCCGTTGCGCTCATTCATGTAGCGCAGCGGTCTGCTCCAGTACGTTTGTGACGGGCCAGTTTGAATTTTCTTGATCGTGACAAAAGCAGTCAAAATTCAAACTGACCCAGTGTCGTGCGTTGCATGCCAAGCGGCCCGCCACCACACCACCTTGATTTCAAGCGCGCCGAAGCTCTAAATCTCTTGCTTCTTCCACTTTCCGCGCCTGAACAGCGTCACGCTTGCCAACGCGATCGCCGCCTCTGCGATGACGATCGACCAATACACGCCGTTCGCCCGCAGCCGCTCGTGGATTGCCAGCCAGTACGCCAGCGGAATTTCAAAAATCCAAAATCCGAAAAAATTCACAATCGTCGGCGTAATTGTGTCTCCCGCGCCATTGAACGCCTGCAGGATCACCATTTCGTACGCGTACCCGATATTGCCGTAGCTCACGATTCGCAGGCACGACGCCGCGCGCGGCACGACTTGCGGATCGTGTGTGAAAATGCGCACGATCGGCACCGCGAATAAAATAAAAATCATGCCGATCCCTCCCAGAAATACCATGTTGTAGAATCCCGTCCGCCACACGGACTTCTCCGCCCGCTGCGGATGCTTCGCTCCCAGGTTTTGGCCCACCAGCGTCGCCGCCGCGTTGCTCAGTCCCCACGACGGCAAAATCGCGAAGATCACCACGCGGATCGCGATCGTGTATCCAGCCACCGCCGCCGCTCCAAAGATGCTCACGATGCGCACCAGGCCGATCCAGCTCGATTGCGCGATGATGAACTGCACGATTCCCGTTGACGACACGCGCGCCAGCCGCCACAGCACCTCCCATTTCACCCGGAGCTGCCGCCGCAGGATGCGAATCCGCTCCGTCCCGCGCATCAGCCGGTAAAACTGGTACAGCACTCCAATTCCGCGCCCGCTGAACGTCGCCAGCGCCGCGCCCGTCACGCCCAGCCGTGGAAATGGCCCAAGCCCGAAAATTAGGCACGGATCGAGCGCCAAGTTGATGATGTTCGATAGCCACAGCAACCGCATGGCGATGGCCGCGTCCCCCGCGCCGCGAAAGATCGCGTTGTTCAGGAACAGCATCATCACCACGCCGCTGCCGCCCAGCGCGATGCGCGCATAGTTGCTGCCCACCGCCACGATCGCCGGCGTCGCGCCCATCAACCGCAGCAGGTCCGGAGCGAAGATCCAGCACGGCACGCCGATCGCTACCGAAAGGATCAGCCCCAGAAAAATGGCCTGCACTCCGGCCACCGCCGCGTCCTTCGGGTCGTCCTCGCCAATCCGCCGCGCCACCATCGCCGTCGTCGATAGGCTCAAGCCCATGGCGATCGCGAACACCAGCGTCAGCATCGACTCGGTTAGTCCGACCGTCGCCACGGCGTTCTCGCCGATCCGCCCGACCCAGAACACGTCCACCACCGCGAACAGCGACTCCAGCACCATCTCCAGCACCATCGGAATCGCCAGCAGCAAAATGGCGCGGTTCAGGCTCCCGGTCGTGAAGTTCATGTGCGACCCGCGCACCGCTTCGCGGATCGAGGCCCACAAACTGGGCTGCTCTTGTGTAGTGACTACGCCTTCCATCGATGCGGCTGCTTTCTGCGTCGCGCTGCATGCCTGCACAATTGCGCGCTCTTTGACGCCTTCGAATCGCAAAAATTGAAAATGAATGAAGCGGGGTCCCCGGCGCGCGATTTCGGCGCGATGGGGTACTAGACGCCGACCGGCGTCGCCTTGCGCGAGAACTGCGGTTCAATGAGGATAATCATCGGTCCACCGCCCGTTGAGAGCTTTTCCGGGTGCCGCACTCCGAGCGCACTTCGCGAAGGGTGCGGAATTGGTGAATTCTACTCGCGGCCTGCCAGTCGCGCAATCGGAATCGGATAAAATATGCGTCGGCAACCCGAGCAAATTAAAACGGCCGGCGACGAATCCTGTTGCGGAGTCTTCGTCGCCGGCCGCTGCGTGATCCCCAGCTCGCGAGGAACTTACGCGCCGGGGTGGATGCATCCCGTTGGTTAGTTCTTACCAGCGCCCTCCGTGGCCCCCTCCATGAGATTCGCCGCCGTGGTACCCGCCATTCCCATGAGATCCGCCATTTCCACGATTCCCACGCGACCCGTCGTTTCCTCGGAATCCGCCATTTCCGTGAAACCCGCTATCGCCACCGCGAAATCCGCGGTTACCTTGGAAATCGCCGCGCCCGCCTTCGAACCCGCGCTGCTGTCCGCGGGAATTGTCGTTGCCGCGGAAGTTTTGGTCGCCGTGGAATCCCCGATCGCCGCCCTGAAACCCGCGAAAGCTGTTGTCGCCGCCGCGGAAGCTGCGGTCGCCGCGAAAATCGCG
>JAGWRH010000110.1 GCA_028876695.1 Acidobacteriota bacterium
AGCCACCATGGCCGCAACGGGAAAGCGAAATGCGACCAGTGTGAACGGATCGATGTGCCGCAGCGTGATCTTGCCGATGATGTAGTTGAGCGACCAAATGAAGAGCGTGCCGACGAGGGCCGAAGCGAGCAGAAACCGGCTCGGGCGGCGCGATGTTTCCTCAATTGGCGGCAAATAGGATGCTTGCTGCGGCGCGCTCAAATCACGGGTCCCTATGCAAGCACCTCGCAGCGGCAGGTGAGCGACTCGATGCGGTTGAGACGCGGCGTATAGCCGATGCCCGGCGCATTCGGAACGTGGATGGTTCCGCGCGGGGTCACTTCCACTTCCGGCTCGATAATGTCTTCCTCCCAATACCGGCGGCTGGCCGAAACGTCGCCGGGCAAAGAAAAGTTCGCAAGCGACGACATGGCGATGTTGTGCGCGCGCCCGATTCCCGATTCCAGCATGCCTCCGCACCACACCGGAATCGATTTCGATTCGCACAGGTCGTGAATACGGCGCGCGGGAGCGTGGCCCCCGACGCGGCCGAGTTTCATATTGATAATCCGGCAGGCGCGGAGTTCGATCGCGGCGCGCGCGTGCTGGGCATCGTGGATGCACTCATCCAGGCAAATGGCTGTCTCGAGCTGCCGCTGAAGTGCGGCGTGCGAATAAATGTCGTCCCAACCGAGCGGCTGCTCGATCATCATCAGATAGAATTCATCGAGCTGCTTGAGCAGCGGCGCGTCCTCGAGCCGATAGGCGGAGTTGGCATCGACCATCAGGGGAATTTTCGGGAAGCGCTGGCGCAAGGCGCGCACCGGAGCGACATCCAGGCCCGGCTTGATTTTGATCTTGATCCGCTGATATCCCGCGCCTAATTCCCGTTCCACTTTCTCGATCAGCGCGGCCATGGCCGGCTGAATGCCGATCGAGACGCCGCATGGAATTTCCTGGCGCGATCCGCCCAGCAACTTTGCTAACGGCAAGTTTTTCTGCTTCGCCTCGGCATCCCAAACGGCCGTTTCAAGCGCGGCCTTGGCCATGTTGTGCCCGCGGACAGGCACGAGCGAATCCCATACATCCGCCGCGGACGCGAATTCCCTGTCCTTCACCAAGGGCCACGCGTGGTCGCGCAGGATGTGCCATGCCGTCTCGACCGTCTCGTAGCAATAAAAGGGATTTTCGCCCGCCGTCGATTCTCCCCAGCCGGTCACGCCGTCAACGTCGGCCTCGAGCAACAGAATGCGACGAAGATCGCTTTTGCCGAAACTCGTTTCGAACGGCGCCAGCAGGCGCATCCGAATCTCGCGCAACGTGATTTTCCGAATCTTCATTCGGGCCGCCTCGGGCCGGCGCCGCTGTGCGGAGGCAATCGGAGCCCGGCGATCGCATCCGCCGGCTCCAGCAGATAATCGGCCATCGCGCCGCGCTTTTCGATAGCCGTCACGGCGTATCCGCGCGCGAACCAGCTTTGAAAGAGCTCCCGCGCCTCGGATTGGACGCGCAACGCCACGGCGTTATCCGACGATGTTCGCTCGGAGATATCGGCCGGAATCGGAATACGCACCACCTTCGATTTTGCCGGCATCGGATCGTCGGCGAGAATCGCTTTTACGCGATCGCTTGCGAGCCACCATTCCGCCACCAGCCGATCCGTGGGCATTCCCGCGTGCAATTCGCTTCCGGTAATTCCGTAGCAATTCGGAATGTAGCGGCGCGCGACGGCTCCCAGCCGCACGAAATTGAAGTGGGCATTTTTCAATTCCAGGGGGTCGAACGTCCATTCGATCAGGTCGACGCCACGTTTCAGCGCGTCCTGCCGCTGGAAGAGCTTCAGGCTGCGGCCAATCCCTCGATCGCGAAATTCGGGCAAAACGGCGGCGATGTGCGAATGGAGAAAAATGGCCTCAACGCGCTGCGCCGAGCCGGACCGCGCCGGCACCTGATGTATTCCTGGAAACGCCACCACACACCCGACAAGCTGTTCCTCGTCGAACGCGCCGAGCACCTGCCCGCCGGCGTGTTGCACGGCGACGATCATTGTCACCGGCACGGCAAGCTCTTCGCCCCACACGCGACGCTGCACCCGTACGCAGCCCTCGTATTCTTCCAGGCGCGAACAAGGACGGATTTGGACGGCTCGCGCCGCGGGCGAACTGCTCATGCGCGGCCGCCACCGTTACGAGCGCCACCGTCCGGTGGCGCGGGTCGGACGCCTGCAAAGAGGGCCAATTCGCGCCATTTCCAGTGGCAATCCACATCGACGAACCCGATCTCCCGCAGCCACCGCATCTGAGTATCCAGGTCGAGCAGTTTATTCGACGGGTCCTCGTCCTCCCAGCCAATCGCTTTTAGAAATGCCGCGTGAAGCTCGCGACTCGGCGAATCGACGTGCTCGAGATGGGCGAATATCCCGCCGGGTTCCAGCGCGCGAAAGATATCCGCGTAGAGGGCGCGTTTCCGTTCGTGATGAACGTGATGAATGGCGAAGCTGGAGACGATCGCGCCGAATGCTCCGAGCTCGGGCAGCGGTTGATCGAAATCGTGCGCCACAATGCGAACGCTCGGATCGCCCTCAAACTGCGCGTGCAATTGTTCGAGCATGGCCGCCGAGAAATCGAGCGCCACGAATCGCGCGCGGGGACGCGCCGCCCTCACGAGCGTGATTAACCGTCCCGCGCCGCTGCCCAGATCGAGAATGCGGCCGGGATTTTCAGGAATCAGTTCGAGGAGCGTCGCTTCGCCTTCGGCTCGATGCGGGATGGAATCGGCGCGGCGCAGGTAGTCGAGCGCGTGCTCGGCCGTGGACCACAAATTCACGTCAGGAGAACTCGCCATGGGATTAAACACCTCCGGCGCCGATTAAGCGTCGCTGTCCTGCATAAATCCAATTTCGAATTGTTGCGGACCGCATAAACATCGGTCATTCGGCATAAATCTTTTCAGGCTCACGGCGCCGGCCGTAAATTCATGCCGACGTCTTCGACTCGTTCCACAAATCTTCCATTCGGTCGCGCGGCAGTTCGGCCAGGCTTCGCCCTTCCCGGGCGGCCGCGGCTTCCATCCACCCAAACCTGCGCTTGAACTTTCGATTGGCTTTCTTCAGCGCGATTTCCGGATCAATGCCCACAAAGCGAGCCACATTCACTCCCGCAAACAATAGATCGCCAATTTCCTCCTCGGTTTCGGGAGTCAGCCGCGCGGCATGAGAGCGCGCATCCGTGTGCTCGGCCGTGGCATGGTCGCGCGGCACCGTCGCCAGCAACTCGCGCCGTTCTTCGTCGAGTTTATCGAGCACCCCTTCGAGGTTCTTCCAGTCGAAACCGATGCGTGACGCGCGGCGGGTCAACTGATAGGCCTCGAGCACGGCCGGAAGCGAGCGCGGAACATCCGCGAGAATCGAGTCGCGTTTTACTTCGCTTTTCGCACTCCCCGCTTCGGATTTTTCCGCCGCGCGTTCGGCAGCTTTGATCTGCTCCCAATTCTTCAGCACCGCTCCGGGAGTCTCGGCCACCACGTCTCCAAAGACGTGCGGATGGCGCCGGACCATTTTGGTGTAAACGGCCTCGATCACGTCGGAGATGCCGAAGCGGCCTTCGGATTCCGCGATGTTCGCGTGAAACACCACTTGCAGCAGCAGATCGCCCAACTCGCTCGCGAACTTGCGCGCATCGCTCGAGTCCATCGCGTCGAGCACTTCGTAGGCTTCCTCGATCAAATATTTTCGCAGCGATGCGTGGGTCTGTTCGCGGTCCCACGGGCAGCCATTTGGCGACCGCAGGCGCGCTTGCAGCGCCACCAGCTTTGCAAACCATGCGCCCGCGATTTTGTCATGCGCCGTGACGGCGACGTCCGCTCTCGCGCTCCGCTTTACGCTGTGCTTGCGTCGTTCTGCCGGATGGGCTCGGCGCACTTCAGCCTTTCGCTTGCTTGCCACGTTTCGCTCTCTTTCTCTGATAAATAGCAATTTACGGGACCGCGAATAAATTCACAAGCGCCCACTCGCGCTGGCCGCGATCGCTTCAGTCGCCGGCGCAATTTCGCGCCTTCGCCGCGCGCGCCGCGTGTTATTCTGGCCCTTCGCGCTTGCTTCTTCCAACATCGCGGGCGCGTTACAACTCTGACAGGAGAACCGCAACCGTGAGTTCCACGACGATGGCTGGCACAACCACCAAGCGTGCACATAATTTCAATCCTGGACCGGCAGCGATGCCGCTGGCCGTGCTCGAACGAATGCGCGACGAGCTATTGAATTACGGCGGCACCGGCATGTCCGTGATGGAATTGAGCCACCGTTCCGCGGAATTCGAAGCAATCAACGACAAGGCGGAGCAATCGCTGCGGCGTTTGCTCGGGATTCCCGCGGAATACGCGGTGGTTTTCCTGCAAGGCGGCGCGAGTCTGCAGTTCGCCATGGTGCCGATGAACTTCGCGGCCGCGGGAAAGCCCGTGGACGTTCTGCACACCGGCGCGTGGACCGCGAAGGCGATTGAAGAGATCAAGAAGGCGGCGGAATGCCGGCTGGCCGCGAGCGGCGAGCCGCGAAGATTCACCCGCCTGCCGGAAGCGGGCGAGATTTCATTCGATGCAAACGCGTCGTACGTTCACATTTGCACGAATAACACGATTGAAGGCACCCAGTGGCATTCGATCCCGCAAACAGGCAGCGTGCCGATTGTTGCGGATATGTCCTCGGACGTCGCGTCGCGACCAGTTGACGTGAAGCGCTTTGCTTTGATCTTTGCAGGCGCGCAAAAGAATCTGGGCCCTTCCGGCGTCACGGTCGTAATCGTCCGGCGCGATTTAGCCGAGCGCGGGAGCGATAAGATCGCCAAAATTCTTCAATACCGCACCTTCATCAAGGACAAGTCGCTCTACAACACGCCGCCGACGTTCGGCGTCTATGCGATGGGGCTGGTGCTCGACTGGATCGAGAAGCAGGGCGGGCTCGC
>JAGWRH010000111.1 GCA_028876695.1 Acidobacteriota bacterium
CCGTGGGCGCAAAATTAACTGTCAGAGTGACGCTCTGATTCGGAGACAGAACCAAGCCGGGGGTGATGCCGCTGGCGGTGTAACCTGCCCCGGTGACGTTCACGGTGGAGATGCTGACGCTGGAGTTTCCGGTGCTGGTAACAGTGGTTGTCAGGGAGGCGCTGCGTCCCACTTGCACGTTGCCAAAACTCAGGCTTGTCGGAGAAGCGCCGAGCGTTTGAGTGGCAGCGGCTCCGGTGCCGGAGAGAGCAATGGAAATTTGCGAGGGCGAGCCGTTGGTCGCGAGCGTGATGGAGCCCGTCGAGGATGTCGCAGCGGCCGGCGTGAACACGGCGTTGAAGTTCAACGAAGCTCCCGCGGCGATGGTGCTCGCGGTCGTCAGCCCCGAAATGCTGAACCCCGTTCCGCTCACGCTGACCTGAGAGAACGACAGAGTTGCGTTGCCCGTGTTCTGGAGCGTGATCACGCTCGAATTGCTGCTGCCGACCGCCACGCTGCCGAACGAGACGCTGGTCGGGCTCGCTGATCCGAGAGATTCCAGTCCGGTGCCGCTCAGGACGATCGCCGCCGGCGATCCCGGCGCGTTGCTGGTGATCGAAATGCTTCCCGGCGCGTTGCCTTCGGCTGCCGGCGTAAAGGTGACGGAGAAGGTCGTATGGGCGCCCGCGTTGATGGTGGCGGGCGCAAGCGTCATCGTGTAGCCGCTGCCGGAGATGGTCGCCGCGGCGATCGTCAGTGCCGCGTTACCGGTGTTGGTCAGAGTGACCGTCTGCGAGGCGCTGCTTCCCACATTCACGTTGCTGAACGACACCGAAGACGGACTGATCGAAAGCTGCGGTTGCGTGGCCGTTCCGGAACCGCTCAGGGCCATCGTAAGCGGAGAACCCGGCGCATTGCTGGTTACGGAAACCATTCCCGTGGCGCTGCCGCTCGCGGTCGGTGCAAACGTGACGCTGAACGAACCGGTTGCGCCCGGGTTCAAAGCGGCCGCGGTGAAACCGCTCAGCGTGAAGCCTGAGCCCGAGACGCTCGCAGCCGAAACGGAAACCGGCGCCGTTCCGGAGTTCGTGAGCGTAACGCTGGTCGAAGCTTGGCTGCCGATCAGAATACTTCCAAAGTTTATGCTCGAGGGATTGGCGGAGAGCGCGCCCTGCGTGCCGGTTCCGCCGAGTGCGATCGAAAGAGTGGGATTGGACGCGGTTGTCGAAATCGTGATGCTGCCGGAGGCGCTGCCGGCCGCCGTGGGAGCGAAGGTTGCGGTACACGAAGCCTGCGCGCCCGCCGCGATGCTTTGTCCCGCGCTGATGCCACTGGCGGCAAAGCCCGCTCCCGAAGTGCTGACGGAATTGATCGTCACCGCCCCCGCGCCGGAGTTCGTGAGCGTAATGGTCTGCTGGCTGCTGCTGCCGACCACGACGCCGTTGAAGTTATAGCTCGCTGGATTCGCCGAAAGCGTGCCGCTTGGCGCGACCGCGCTGGCGGTTATCGGAAGCGTTTGCGGCGAGCCCGGCGCGTTGTCCGAAAATGCAATATTTCCGCTCGTCGAACCGGCCGCCGCCGGCGAGTACTGCACCGTGAACGAGATCCCCTGGCCGGGAGCAATCGTCTGCGGCACGGTCAGGCCCGCGATCGCAAACCCCGTGCCCGTCAGAGAATCGCTTTTCAGCTGCAGATTCGAGGTTCCCGTGTTGGTCAGCGTGACGATTTGCGTGCCGGATTGACCGACGACGACGTTGCTGAATGCCACCGACGTGGGGGAAATCGACAGGACCGCCTGAGTGGCGTTTCCGTGGAGATGAACCTTGAAACTGGTAGTCGTGGTTGCCTGCGCCGTGATGGTGGAACTCGTGCCAGCGGCGGCACCGGACACGCTGGACGCATCGCTGACGATGGTCACATCCGCCGAAAGGCTCCCGGCCGATGGGGGAGCGAACACCAATTGCACCGTGGCGCTTTGGCCCGCCGCCAGCGTTCCTGTGGAGTTTCCGCCCGAAAGGCTGAATCCGGCGCCCGAAACGCTGACGCTTGAGATCGAGACCGGAGCGGTGCCGGTGTCCGTTAACGTAAACGACTGCGTGGCGCTGCTGCCCACGGGCACGTTGCCGAAATCAACCGTGCTCGCGCTCGCTGAAAGTACCCCGGTTGCCATTTGGGAGGCTGTGGCCGCGGCGTTGGTGGTGTAACCCGCGCAGCTCGAAAGCGCAATCGTTAACCCAATCGTCGCGGCCAGCGCCAATAGAGCCAGCACAGGACCGTGCTCCGGGCAGCTCGATACGTGCCGGAAAATCGGCGTGTGATATTGCGTTTCGGATTTCTGTGCACGCGTTTTCATGGCGCGCACAGTCTAGGGAGTCGGCTCGACGCAACTCTACTGGTCAGAGGTCCAAACTAAGTACAGGCTCTTTCGCCTGTACAGACGGTCTATTGAAAACCTGACCCTGCGGGGCACGCATCTGCAGTTTCGTTCAGTCGGGAAATGACGCAAGCATTCGTTGCGCAAGCGTTTACCGCCGAAAATCCTTAAATGATGTCGTTTTCCGTGGCTGTACTCGCGGGACAGGACCAACCTGTTCCCATGCTAGACTCGAAGTGAACGTCCTACGTTCAAACTTACTGGATGATGACACATGCTAATTTGGACGCGCGCCGTGCGCCCACGCCATGGTCCTGGTCCAACCGAGTTTTGCTTCTTTCACTCGCCGGTATTTTCTTCCTGACTCTTTATCCATTCGAGTTCGACCCACAACGATTGGCGAGCTTTCTGTCCAGTTTTGCTCTAAACGGCTGGAGAAAGGGACTGGATGATGTCCTAGGCATCTTCCTGAATATCTTGCTATTCATTCCCTTCGGCTTTGGTCTCGCGGAAAAGCTCCGTGAACGGGGAAAATCGAGGTCCGCAACACTCATCGCCGTTTATGCCGCGGGTGCTTTGCTCTCCTATTTCGTCGAACTTTTGCAGTTCTATATTCCAAGTCGTGATTCGGGCTGGGGGGATGTCATTACCAATTCATTCGGCGCGTTCACCGGCGCGTGGATCTTCGAAGCCGCCGGAGCGAGGATCATCGCCTGGTTTAGTGCGCTCGAGCAAGAGTTGGATTCGTCATTAAGTATTCCAACGATCGGGGTGATCGTCGCTCTCTACACCGGACTGTGGTGCCTATTGGCTGCGCCGCTACAGAAACAAGTAAGGATCACCAACTGGGTGCGCGATTCATTTCTTGCCGTAGGTGACCACGCATCCCTTTACCCTGCACCACCATGGCAAGGCCGCATGCTGGAACTGGACATTTGGAATCGCAGTTTGTCCTCGCAGCTAGCCCGTAGGCTTACAGCCCAGCAACCAACCGAGGCCGGGGCGTCAGACGCGCTGGCTGTTTACAAATTTTCCGGACCGGCGCCATTTCACGACCTTGAACACTTCCTGCCTGATCTCGACTGGGCCTCCCAAACACCCCGTACCGCCGACGGTGCGCTATTCGACGGGCGTTCGTGGTTGATTTCTGCTGGCGGTGCGCCCATGCTCGTCAGCTCCGTAGAGGGTTCCGGGCAGTTCGCCCTACGGCTAATTTGCCAGCCGGCCAAAACCAGCCATACGGATGCGACGATTGTCTCAGTGTCGTCCCCATCCGGGACGATCAATATGGAATTGGGGCAATACGGATCCTCACTCGCGTTCTGGTTCCGGAATCGATTGTCGACGCGACGATCGAGGATGGGCTGGAACGTTCCGCAGGTATTCGCGACCAATCAAACGCGCAATGTGTTAATAAGTTTCAACGGTTCCGTTTTGTCGCTGTACGTGGACGGTCGAGAATACAGTAAACATTATGAGCTCGGCCCGGGCGTCGCTCTTGCGCGGTACGTCCGGCGCCTAAAAACCGAGGAGCTAGAGGGGTACGAATTCATCTTGTATGCGATGATATTCATCCCCGTAGGATGCCTGCTCGTGTTCGCCTGGCGCAAATCCGATGTCGGCTGGATTGAACGGTCGTCGTTCTTGCTGGCGGGCCTTTTGCTTCCGGCCGTGGCCTTGGAATGGGTGGTGGCCAGTGTGGCAGGACGGACAATGTCGCCAGGAGAGATCTGTTTTTCCGTGCTGCTGGCGCTGGCGGGCTGTGCCTGGATGAATGCGGATCGCGGCTCTTCCGGGGCATTTCGACGCGCGCAGGAACTTGTTTCCGCGAGGTGAGTATGGAGCGTGCGAACGTCGTGATCGTAGGTGGTGGCGTGGTTGGTTGCGCCATCGCCCGAGCCCTCTCCGCTCGATGGAGCGATGTTTTCGTGCTGGAAGCGCTTCCGAAGATCGGCATGGGCACGAGCACACGCAATAGCGGCGTAATCCATTCCGGGATTTACTATCCGCCCGGTTCGCTCAAAGCGAAATTGTGTGTCCGTGGCAATCGGCTAACCTACGAGTTCTGCGCCGCACACAACGTTCCGCATCGCAATTGCGGCAAGCTGGTGGTGGCCGCTCTGGACGAGGAAATCAAGGATCTCACAGCTCTGATGCAAAACGGCTGTGTGAACGGCGTCGAAGGATTGGCGATGATCGATCGCGAAGAAATTCGCGCGCGCGAGCCGCACGTGGCAGCCAAGCATGCCCTGCTCGTGCCATCGACGGGAATCGTATCGGCTGAAGATCTGGTGAAGGCGTACGCGCGCGTTGCAGCGGACCGTGGCGCGCACATCGTTACGAACGCGAAGGTTGACCGGCTTGAGCCATTGCCGGATGGGGTTCGCATTCACAGCGCAGCCGGGGAAATTGAAGCACGGTGCCTGGTAAACAGCGCCGGGCTTTTCGCCGACGAAATGGCCAGCTTGCTGGGTTCGAAGATGGCCGAGCATCGCATCTATCCGGTTCGAGGGGAATACTGCGAACTGGTCCGCTCGCGGCAGGATTGGGTGCGAGGTCTCGTCTATCCGGTCCCGCATCACTTGCGCATGACTCTGGGCGTGCATCTGGTGAAAACCGTTTGGGGAAACGTGTTGCTCGGGCCAACGGCGCATTACGTGGATGACAAAAACGACTACGAACGTAACCGCGAACGCGTGGAAGATTTCGCCGAAGCGGCCAAACAGCTGCTGCCGGAGCTGACCGTGGCTGATTTAGTCCCGTCGTATACCGGAATCCGCGCGAAGCTTGCGCCGCCTCCCGGTGCTTCGGGCGGGACCGGTTCTGCCAACGCGATGACCGACTTCATCATCCAGCGCGATCCGGAATTTCCGCAGGTCGTACAACTAATTGGGATCGAGTCTCCCGGGCTCACTTCTGCCGCAGCAATCGCGGAACTGGCCGAAAATCTGGTCCGAGAAATTCTGGACTAGCGATCCCGATTGGGCACTCGCGAGCAGCGATTTGGTGCAAAGTCTGTGGCGCAGGTCTAGAGAAGCGGTTCTCCTGCCCCTCGCGCGATAATCTTTCGCGTCTCGTCCCGTAGTCGAACGATGCCCTGCCAATTATCTTCCGCATGGCCAGGCGCGATCAGCGGCCCATAAGTTATGGTAATCCGCCCCGGCTTCGGCAGGACTGTTTTATCGCGCAAAATCTGCCGCGCTCCACGCACAGCCACGGGGCAAATCGGCCGCTGCGTCTCGACGGCCGCCTTGAAGGCGCCGAGCTGGAAAGGACGGATCCCGGTGATCGCCGTAAACGTCCCCTCCGGATAAATGACCACTGACTCGCCGCTTCGGAGGGCCGCATTCAGTTCATCGGCCTGGCGGAGCCTAGCCTGCGGATCGGTGCGGTCAAATCCAAAATGTCCGGCGCGCCGCAGAATAGCGCCAAACACCGGCATCGACAAAGCTTCGCCTTTGACGACAAAGTGCGCGTTTGAGGGAAGGCATCCGACGGTAACCAGTACATCGATGTAGCTCGAATGGTTTGGGGCGAAAATCCAACCACCCTCTCCATTCACCTGCGATAACAGCTCGGCGTGGATTTCTCTCACCGGAATTCCCGCCAGCCGCAAACACCATCGCGAAGCGCCCTTCACTCGTGCGGCGGCGCGTTTTCGATCGTGCGTGGACATGACTCCGACCCATCCTGCGACGATCGCAGCCCCGACGACAGCGAGAGCGTATGCACCGTATGCAAATTCGACGGTTCGCCTGGCCGAGCGCTTTAGCTCCAGCCACAGGCGCGGGAACGCACTGCGAGCCGCGAGTCTGGTGACCTGCACCCATGCGGGAGCAAGTTTTTTGCCAAGCTGTCCTTCCAGGTACAGGCGGCGCGTTTCGCTGCGGCGAAGCTTTCCGCTCGACGTCTTTGGAATGGATTGCGGCGGCAGCAGTTCGACGCGATCCGGCGGGACGCCCATCGCGGCGTTCACGTTTTGCGTGATTTCCGCCGCGATTCGATTTGATTCCACAGTTGCACCTCGCCGGACTTCGGCCGCCACGATAAGCCTCTCTGTGCCACTTCGTTCATCCGGAGCGCCGAAAGCGACCACGCAGCCCGTTCGCACACCTCGGACGCGTCCAGCGACATCTTCGATTTCATGAGGGTAGAGTTTCTTCCCGGCCTTGATGATGACGTCCTTCACGCGCCCCGTAATAAAAAGTTCGCCATCCGCTCTGTACGCCAGGTCGCCGGAATCCAACCACCCGTCGCCTCGCATAATCTGTTTGGTTGCGTCGTCGTTGCGGTAATAGCCACAGGTCGCGGAGGGGCCGCGAAACCACAATTGCCCTTCGGTGCGCTCGCCCGCATCGCGTCCGTCGCTTCCGACAATGCGTACTTCCACATCGTTCAGCGGTTCTCCCGCACTAACGAATTCGAGAGCCGGCTGACCTTGGGAGGCCGGTGTCGCGCGCCCCTCCGACTCAAACGTGTCGCGCGCGATGCGATCCACGCGGTAGCCGCGGCCACACTTAGGAATGGAAATCGCAAGAGTCGCTTCCGCTAGCCCGTACACCGGCATGATGGCTTCGGGACGGAACCCGTACGCCGCAAACCGTGACGCGAAATTCTCAAGCGTCTCCGCATGAACAGGCTCAGCTCCGTTGAGCGCCGCGCGCCAGCAGCTCAAATCCACGCCGTCCAAATCCGCATCTGCGATCTTGCGAAGCGAAAGTTCGTACGCGAAATTGGGAGCAGGACTCAGCGTGGCACGATGACGATCAATCGCCTGCAGCCAACGCGCCGGTCGGCTCAGAAAGGCCAGTGGCGACATTACCGCGACTGGAACGGCGCTATAGAGCGGCGCCATCCACGCGCCAATCAGTCCCATATCGTGATACAGCGGCAACCAGCTGACCATGAAGTCACCCGGCTCAACTTCGGCTGCGGCGATCATCGACCGAATGTTGGACATCAAATTCGCATGCGTGAGCGTCACACCCTTTGGCGCACCTGTTGAGCCGGACGTGTATTGCAGGAAAGCGATTTCTGCGGCACGAGCGGCGTGCGCAGCGTCATCCCCCGCGCGCCGTTCCGTTGCCGGCACATCGGCGGAAGCCGGCGCAGCCAGCGCCAACTTATCGGCGTTCAGCACCTCCCGCAGCGACCGTACAGCCGGTTTCAGCAAATTCGCCAATCCTTGTGCCTGCGAAAAAGTGACAAGGAAACGGCATTCGGCGTTCGAAAGAATTCCAGCCTGGCGGGCGGCATACTCCGCAATGCGGTCGGCGCGGAAGGGAGGATAAATCGGCACCGGTATGCCCCCGGTCAGCAAGATTCCTGCGAACGTGTAATAGAACTCCGCGCATGTCGGCAGCATGATCGCCGCTGTTTGCCCCGGCTGAAGTCCACGTCGCCGCAGTTCCCCAGCCACGTTCAGCGCGCGATTGTAAAGCTCTCCAAAAGTGATGGTTTGGATCTGCTCGCGCTCGTCGTACAGGTGAATATGCGCGCGGGCCGGCTCGGCCAAGCCACGCAAACGAATGATTTCGGTGAGAGTTTCCGAAGCGCGAATTCGCCGCTCCGATTCAGGGTCATACTCTATCGTTTCGCCGGACGCTGCTTGCGGAGGAGTTTCGGTGCGTTTGCTAATCGGATCGTGCGTACGTGACGGGGAGACATGCTCCGGCGCAGATCTTTCGCGCCGCACCGCGTCGATCACGTCTTGAAGGGTGTTCGCTTCCGCGACAACGCGATCCGGCAGTCGCACGCCGCAGGCGCGATCCAGACGTAGCATCAATTCGACACGTTCGAGACTCCCCAGCCCAAGTTCGCGTTCGAGATGCGACTTAGCCCCACGGACCGTGAGTTGCTCGAGGGTGCCAGCGCCGCCGAGCTCGATTACAAGCTGGCGAACAGTCGCCAGAACTTGTTCCTCAACGGATTCACTTCGACCGGCTTGTGTCCCTCGGGCATTCACGCGGGCAGACTCTTTGCAGCGGTTGATCGTTAGCGAAACTAGCTCCACGCGGAAATAAGAGGAGCAGTCCGCTTCACTGGCGCCAGCGTATCACCGCGCTCCCGCCCATTCAAACGGACGGCGCAGCTACGCTGCAACCGACGGTTGGCCCGATTGCTGATTGCCGCGGGCGAGCAGAGCTCGGTCCGCCTCACGATGCATCCGAGCAGGACGAACCCTTTCAAACTACATCGGCGATCGTCATCTCCATCGCTTGGAAATACAGCAGGCCGCTGAACAGGAGAAGCACCGTCACGACTGACGACGTCAGAAGCATTCGTCCCGGCATAAGCCCGCGTCCAGTTAGCGACCAGCGGAAGCCTTCAATGACTCCCGCCATGGGATTCAATCCATAGGCCCACCGCCATTTGGCCGGCACCAAAGAGCTGGGATAGGCAACCGGAGAAGCGAACAACCAGAACTGCACCAGGAATGGAACCACGTACCTTACGTCACGATAGATCGCGTTGAGCGCCGAGAACCAAAGTCCAGCCCCGAGGGCAGTGGCAAACGCCAGAATCACAAAAACCGGAAAGAACAGCAGCCCTGAGCTCGGACGCACGTGGTAGTAGACCATCAGCACAATGAACATCAGGAAGGAAACGGCAAAGTCCACGAGACCCGCGGCAACAGCGGAGAGCGGCAACATCAGGCGCGGGAAATACACTTTCGTGATGACGTTCTGATTTTCCACGATTTTACTTGTGGCGCTTTGCAGCGAGTTGGCGAAGTACATCCATGGCAGCAAGGCACTGTAGTAGAAGATGGCGTAAGCCATGCCATCGGACGGGATGTGCGCTAAGCGGCCGAAAAACAACGTAAAGACAAGCATCGCCAGAAGCGGCTGCAAAATCGCCCAGGCCGCACCGATTGCCGTCTGCTTGTAACGAACCTTTATGTCGCGCCACACGAAAAAGTAGAGCAGTTCACGGCACGTCCACAATTCGCCGAATGGAATTGTCCACCAGCGGCTCGGCGGCCGGATATGCAGCACCGGCGGGCGCGGTTCGAACGTCGTGGTCGACTTTGCAATATTGGCAGGAGCGGCCGTCATTCGGCGGGTTTTCCTGGCTGCGATTTCAATGCATTCATGTCCGTTTGTTCGATCCGCTGCATCAGGTTTGTTCGCCGCGTGAAGTATGCTTGCATGGCTGCGGCAGCTTCGCGCGGGACGACCGCCACCTGATTGTATGCTGCCTCTCGCCAGGAAACAGGGCCGCGCGGCGGAATCAGGTGCATGCCCCATTGGAACATTAGCCCCAGGTTCCAAAGCACAAGCAGCGCTACGGCACTCGCTGAAATGATGGTAATACGCCGTTCCGGCCACGCTCGAGCAATCCGGTCCAAAACAACGGCCAAGCCGATGATGAACAGCGGCGTGAGCGAAATAAAAAACCGATTGCCGAACGAAGAGAGCCCATCCCAATCAAGATAGCATCCGATGGTGTAGAGAAAAGCTACGAACACGACCATCGAATACCGCCCAAATTTCCGGTCGAATCGGCACAGAAGCATTAATCCGCAGGCGGAAGCGATCAAGATAGGTGTCCAACTGAACAGCCCGTGATCGGATGAGAACAACGCTTTCAGCAGAGCGGGCGACCAAAAGTTCCAGAGGCGACCGTAGCCCATTTGCAGGAAGCTGCCATAAATGACCTTTTTCACGATCAGAGTGGGCATAAAAGCAGCCAGCAGGACGGCGCTGAAGACCGCGTTCGAAATCAACAGTCGCCCCGCTCGCGCCAACTCTCTCTTGCGGAATAGCGCTGCGTACCAGCCGATCGAGTCAAAAAAAGCGAACAGCAGCAGGAGAGCATTCAGGTAGTAGACATCCATCATCAGCCCCGCGATTGCTCCCCAAATTGCCCACTGGGCAATACTGCGAGACGTGCGTGTCCGGATCCAATACCAAACAAATAGCGCGACCGCGAATGCAGATTGCGCATGCGACCACGACGGATTGAAATACATATACACGGGCAGAGAACTCCCGAACCATATCCCTACCGCGGCAAGAAATGCCCACCGTTCGGGTACAAATCGCCGCGCCAAAGCGAACGAAAGCATCACCGAAAGAAAGCCATAGAACGCGGTGCCAAGCGAAATTGCCGTGACGTATGGCCGGGAGAAGCCGTCAGCCGCGATGCCCGCACCAAAGGCATCGGCGACCAATACGCCGGCATGCGCGACAAGCAAAAAAGGTGCCCACAAAATCGCGGGTCCGACAGAAAAGTGATTGTCTAAGTGGCCCGTGACCGTGTATTGGGCAAGAGCGATTTGGCCGTTAGGGCCGATGCGCGCCATGCGGAAGGTGGAGTTTGCCCGGAGCCAATCCTGGCTGAAATCCAGTTTGTGTTCGATCAACATCGATCGCGCGAAGGCGTAATAGCCTACGCCATCGCCGCGGATCCAGGGATTAATGAGAGGCAAGGTAAACAGAAACAAGACCACCAGTGCGGTCTGATACGCCGATAGGTGGCGATGGCCTGAGAAATCGAATAACGCTGCCCCGCGTTGCATCATTACAGCCGGTTCGTGAGTGTCGAAGGCTGCAGCGCGTGTCACGTTTCGGCTCGCGGCCGTCGGTATGATTCGCTCGGCGACCGGTCTGTCGTCCCGGCGTGGTCTTTTCGCAACACGGCTATGAGCGAAAGCGGCGGCAGTGGGAGCCAGTTGTCAACGAGACGGAAAACGGGCGTAAACAAATTTAACGCTCGGATCTGAGCGAGGCCGAACGTCTTGCGACGTAAGATCTGGCAGTTCAGCCACCAAGCTGGCACGCCAGTTTTGTTGAATTTCAAGATTTGTTCCACGTGGAAACCGGCTTCCGCACATACCGCGGTCAATTCATCGGGAGTGTAGCGGCGGAAATGGCCGAGGACCTCGTCTAGGGTCCCGAATAGCCATGGTCCATGCGGCACGAGGACAATCGCGCGCCCGCCATCTGCCAGGGCAGCGCGGATGTTGCGCAGCGCGCCGATGTCGTCCTGGATATGCTCGATAACGTTCAGGCACACCACCGTGTCGAAAGACTGGCCTGCAGGGTACGTGGATGGATCGGCGGCATCCGTGAAACCAACTCGCATGTACGGACGACTGGCGCGCAGCTTCAAAAGGTAATCCAGATAATAGCGATTGACGTCGCTGGCCCAGTAGACAGAACGCGGCATCAGATGCATCGACAGATTGCCCGTACCGGCGCCGATCTCGAGCACCCGATCTCCCACATAAGGACGGATTACGTCTGCCATCCACTGGTTAAAACGCGGCGCGCGATTCAAACGGTCGAGAATTTCGCCGCCGGAGGCATCGTCGACGTAGATCCGTCCAGAGGCGGCGTAGTAGAGGACCGCCCAAAGGGCGCGGAAACCGTCACGCCAGTTGATCTTCTTTCCTTCTCCGTAAGTTCGGCCTGAATAACTGATCGGCACTTCGAATATGCGCGCGCCGCGCTTGGCGAGCTTGATGGCCAATTCGGGCTCTACATCGAAGGTGGAGCTTTCAAGCGGAATGCTCTTCAACAGATCGGCTCGAACCATTTTGTAGCAGGTTTCCATGTCCGTAAGGTTCAGGTCACATACCAAATCGCAGAGAAATGTGAGCAGTTTGTTGCCGAGAGCGTGCCGGAAGAATAGGGCGCGCTTGTGCCCGCCCGACATAAATCGCGATCCGAATACCGCATCGGCATCCTCGGAAAGAAACACTTCGACCATCGACAAAAGATCGCGGGGCAAATATTCCAGATCGCCGTCGTGCACCACGACGAGTTCGGTATCGACGTGCTCAAGTCCCGTGCGAATGGCGGCCCCTTTGCCGCAATTCTTGGAGTGGCGCAGCCACACCCATGAAATCTTCGGTTCCGCTTCCCGTGATTCGATGGATTCGCGAAAAGCGCGGATCGCCTCGGCCGTGCCATCAGAAGATCCATCGTCCACGACGATGATTTTGATCGATTCGAGCAGCGGCGATTCACCGAGTACACCCAGCCGGGCCAAACTCGATGCGATTAAGTACTTCTCGTTATACGCGGGGACGATGACCGACAGCGTCGTGGAAGGACGCTTGCCATCCGACATTTCACCGAAGGCCGAGGACATTTCACCTGTGCGTCGGAGGCGACGCTTTTCCTCCGCGCGGCTGCTTGCCGGAATGCTACCCAATGCCGTTCCTCCGGTCCCTCCGTTGCTATCACCAAGCGATGAGAGGAAAGCAAACAGAAGCATTATTGGCCAGATGCCTTTTGCGCTTCAACGGGATGTTTCTTTCCATCGCGTCCTCGGCGATGCAGCCGGGCTGAATAGGGAGGCGCCCGACGGTCGTCGCGCGATCGGCGGCCCGGTCGCCACCGAACGATCAATACGATCAATCACTGGCCGCGGCTGTCGTGGCGATTCCGTCTATCGATCGAGTCGCAGGAGCTAGCCTGGCGTGGAAATGGTCGATGACACGGTCAATAGTTTCCGTGAGGGGCGTGGAAGGACGAAAACCGGTCAATCTGCTCAGTTTTTCGAGCGATGGAACGCGCCTCAACATATCCTCGAATCCTGGTTCATAGGCTTGGTCATAAGGGACGTGCGTAATCGGAGACGAGCTCCCCGCGCGTTCTTTTACGAGGCAGGCCAGTGCATCGATGGAAATCTCCTCATTAGTTCCCACGTTGACCACTTCTCCCACCGATCGATCGGTACCCAGAAGCCGCACAATCGCTTCAATCGTGTCGCGGACGTCGCAAAAACAACGCGATTGCTGGCCGGAGCCATACACCGTGATGGGTGATCCTTCGATGGCCTGACGCACAAAGTTTGGAAGAACCATCCCGTAGCGCCCGGTCTGTCGCGGTCCGACTGTATTGAAAAAGCGAGCGATGATGACCGGTTGATTTTTCTCTTTCCAGTAGGAAAGCGTCAGAAATTCATCCAAAGCCTTTGACGCCGCATAGCTCCAGCGGCCTTTGGTGGTCGGGCCAAGCACCAAATCGGCATCCTCGTGGAATGGCACTTTCTCGCTCTTGCCGTACACCTCGGAAGTCGACGCGGTAAACACGAGCTTCTTCTTTTTGGACGCGGCATCGAGCACCTGCTGCGTGCCATACACGTTCGTTTCGAGCGTTCGCACCGGGCTTTCGACGATCAAGCGCACACCAACAGCGGCAGCCAAATGAAAAACTACTTCTGATTCATCAACCAGCTCAGCAAGTAAATGTTTATTGCTGATGGAGTCGTAGAAATAATGGAATCGCGCATTCGTCTTCAGGTGCCTGACGTTTTCCACGCTGCCGGTCGAAAGGTCGTCCAGGATAAATACTTCGTCCCCGCGGGCGAGCAACGCTTCGGCCAAATGGGACCCGATGAAACCTGCTCCGCCGGTGATCAGGTAACGCAATGTGCTCTCCTACGTCGAGTGATTGGTATCGTTAAATTTGACTGAAAACCTAGCATTGCTTCCGATATCTTCCCCATAGCCGTAACCGTACGCATACGGATAGTACCGGTAAGAGTAGTAATAATCGGGTGCGGTCGAATCCACGCGGTTGAGCACGATTCCGAGGAGTCGGGATTTGACGGCTGACAGAAGGTCTCGCGAGCGTGTGAATGCTTGCCGAGGAGTCAACCCGCTGTGGACGACCAACAAAACTCCATCTGTAAGAGCCGATAGGATGACCGCGTCGGTAGCGGCCAGAACCGGCGGCGAGTCAATAACGATAAACTTGAATCGACGCCGCAATTCCAAGAGCCCATCGCACATACGATGCGACGAGAGTAGATCCGCAGGACTCGGAGGAACGGGCCCGGTGGTTAGCACGGCAAGGTTGCTGATCGCTGGATGGGGAATGGTCACTTCGTCCAGTGTGTTTACGCCCGCCAGGTAGGAACTGAGCCCGGTTTCCTTGCTGACCGTCAAATTCAGCGCACGCCGCACCCCTGGTTTTCGTAAGTCCGAGTCCATCAAAAGAGTTCGGTCACCTAACTGAGCGAACGTGACAGCCAGATTCACCGCCGCAGTCGTCTTCCCCTCTCGCGGGAGAGCGCTGGTTACCAAAATCACCTGCGGAGGGTGATCCGCCTGCGAAAGCAACAGGGATGTGCGCAGTGCGCGGAATGCCTCTGAGATCTGTGATTTCGGCTGCATGTGGGAAAGCACTTCGACCCGCGGCGCATCCATTTGCGCCGACGCGCCATTTCCAATGAGTTTCGATAGGCGGCCGTGCCGTCCATTGTTCCCCGGTAGCGACGGTACGACAGCCAAGGAGGGCAAGCCGGTGAGATGCTCAATTTCGTCGGGAGATTTCACGGTGTTATCCAAGTACTCCCGGAAAACGGCCAGGCCGATTCCCCCAACGAGCCCGACCAAGATTGAGAGCAAAATATTGCGGCTCTTCTGGGGAGCCGATGGATTGGCCGGCACCAGGGCGGGATCGACGATCCGCAGGTTGCTCGAACGCAGCCCAGCCGAGACGCTCGCCTCTTTCAGCTTTTGCTGCAGGCCATCGTAGAGCTGCTTGTTAGCGTCGGCGTCGTGTTGCAGGATGTTGTATTGGACCAACTTCTCGGCCATCTCATTGGCTTCGGCTTTCTGCGCGTTTACCTCGTCTTGCAAAAGCTCCACGCGCTGCCGTGCTGTCTCATATTCTTGCTGAACGCCGTCCACAACAGCTTTGCGCGCCACCGCGAGCTGTTGATTGACCTCCCTTTGCTGATCTGCGATCAACTTCACTTTCGGGAAATTGGGGCCGTATTGGTTGACTGCTTCCACGTAACTTTCGTCCACATCTGATTTGCGTTTGACGAGTTCCTGAACCACGACATCATTGCGCATAGCCGCCAGCGCATCGACATCTCCGTCCTTCGCCATGCGGTAGTTCGCTTCCTTTTGCGCCAGCTCGGTTTGTGCGTCGGTCACTGCTTTGCTGAGATCGGCTAGCTTCTGGGTGGTGATGTCCTGTTTTTCATCGATCTGCCAGATTTGATTTTCGCGCTGATACGCGATGCGCGCGTCTTCGGATTTCTCGACCTGGAGTCGCAGTTCCTCGAGTTCGGACGTAAGCCACCCGGAAGCTTGCGTGGTGGCGTCGTACTTGCTTTTAAAGTTCTGTTCGATGAAGTTCTGGAGATGGGCATTGACGATGCGGGCCGCGAGTTGCGGATTTTGCGCGGAAAACGATACTTCGATCAGCCGGCTGTTTGGCACCCTGGTGACCCCTAGCCGCCCAAGGAACGCGCCGAGAATCGCCGGACGTTTTTCGCCGGGCACGACTGGGCGCACCGGTTGAGATCCTGAATTTCCGCCAAATTCGGCGTAGCGCGCAAGATCGAGCGAACGGATGGTATCGAGAGCCAGGGTTTCGCTCTGCAAGATTTTCATCTGCGTCTCGATGTAATCCTCTGTATCCATGTACTCGCTGTAGGAATCTTCAGTCTGGAACGGGAGCACGTTTTGAGCTTCTCTATCCACCTCCACAAGGGCCGTGGCTCGATACACGGATTTCATTTTGAATGACGCGACAGTTACTACCGTGACGACCGTCAGCAGGAAAGTGAGGATCAGCCACTGGTGCTTCCGTAGGATGATGAGGTAATCGAGCAGGTGAGGCTCGCGCGATATCTGTTCCCACGGCGGGACCACAGGGGCGGGAATCACCGCGAGTGTCTCCGAGGACTTGCGGTCGCGAAGCGCGAATCTCGACGCGTCTTCCATCAGGAGGGGTCCTTAAAACTTCCGCGAACTCAGAACGTCGCTCACTTTAGGGAGTCCGATAAATTGCGACGCCCGTGCCGATGCCTAGCGCCGCCTGCGCGCCACGGGCTAGAGCCTTTTTCCCGCTGCTATCAGGTACGTATAAAATATCGTTCGATTTCAGCGGTACGTCTTCCGACGTATGCTTCTCGATCTGTTTGAGCCGGACGGGTATTTCGTCCTTACGACCCGTGACCGGATTGTTGCGCAAGATCACGGCGGAATTCTCCTTCGCAAAGCTGGTCAGCCCGTGCGCGAGCGCTATCGCGCGAAGCACAGTCACTTGTTCTCCGTGGCCTTGCAACACATAGCCGCCTGGTTGGGCAACACCAAATCCGAGGACGTACACGATCCCGGCATGTGGCACGGTCACGGTGTCTCCGCCGTAGACGGCAATGTTGTACGCCGAGTTGCCTGATTCCAAAAGATCTTGCAATCGGATCGTTATTTTTTGATCGTCCGGATCGGCCTGGGTACTGGCGCTAGCGGACTTCTCACGCGGAACATCGTCATGCGCCGGGCGCGTGACGATCACGATGCTCCCGGCATCATCCGAAATCCCTCCCGCCGCGGCCAATACTTCAAGCAGGGTTGAGGGTCCCATGACCTGGTACACCAGCGGGTGGGCGACAGCACCAACGACGCTGACGGGCTGGCTGTACTGCTCCCGGACGAAAACGGACACATGGGGATGCGACACCAGGCCGTTTTCAATCAGCAGTTGCTCTAATTTCGACTGCAGTTCATACGGCGTGAGCCCGGCAACCGGAATCGGGCGCGGGATCAGAGGGAAACTGATATTTCCCATGTCAGTTACGCGCACATCGCGTGAAAATTCCGGGATATCGAAAACATCGATGTGGAGAAGGTCGCCGCTTCCGATCATTGTGTCGGGGGGGTGAACCTTCGCGAAGGCGGCAAGCTCCTGAATTTTCGCGTTTGCTTGCTGAGCAGTTTGGCCCGGTTTCTGCGCAAATGAGGTTTGCCCGCAGCACAAAAATACAAAAACTGCCAGCCACACAAGCATTGCCCCCGCCAAGGCAAACACCCGGCTGATCGTAGCTCTCATTGCCAGAGGTGACCCCGGAACACTATGCCCAGCGGAGTTATCGATGTCAATCAGGGTTTGCACAGCCGGACATCTCGATGATTCGAGCAGGACTAATCGGCGGCAGATATGGACTGGCGCACTTGCCCAGAGTCCTCGTGCAGGCTCGACTGGCGAGGAAGCGCAGCAGACGGCAGCGGCGGAGAGATTGCAATCGAGACTTGCATCAGGAATAGAAGCGCGTTCGCGGGTATGTGAAGATTAAAATCGACAAAACTGTGCACCAACATGCCGAACACACCGGCGATAGCTCCGGCGTGCATCGCGCCGGAAAAGTGTCCCTGCTCGGCTTGGAAATTCTTTCGCGCTTCCCTGTATAACAGCCAAAGGAAAGTAAGGCCGCAAACCGCACCTAGAATACCGGCCTCGGCGAGCGCTTCCAGATAATCGTCGTGGACATGATCCACGATTCGCCGGTCGTACGCTGTGTCGAATTGCGGGAACACATCCACCAGCGCGCCGAGCCCGCAGCCTTTTAGTGGATGGGCCAAAAAGATGAGGATGGCGCCATGCCCCATGGAGATGCGTCGCGCCAAGGTGACTTCGGGGTTGCTCAAGCCGGAAAATTTTTCGGCCGTTTGACCGACGCCAATCCAGGCGACAAACCCGATCGCCACGACAACGGTAAGCATCAGTGCTGTATTGCGACTATTGCGCATTCTTCGCTGTTGGCCCGGCCGCCAGTATGCCAGGAGCAACAGGAGCGCGATCTCCAATGCAAGGCTTATAATTCCGCCGCGGGAGCTCGACAAAATATCCGCGCCCACCGGGACTACGGTTAGGAGCACCAGCAGCGGCGTTAAGGTGCTCCGAGCGCCTCGAAAAATAATCAGCGCAAGCCCGATCGGTAGAGTGAGTTCGACAAAACCGGCAAAATGATTGCGGTTCACATATGGACCAAACGGCTTCACGCTGCTCTTTAAGCTATAGAACCAATAAATTTCGTTTCCTGATGTGAACTGTTGTGCAATCGCGAAAAGCGAGACCGCAAAGCAAAAGATAATCACGAACCAAGCCAATTTCGACCAATGCTGGCGGGTGCGAAACGCCTGCGCAATCAAG
This sequence comes from Acidobacteriota bacterium, assembly GCA_028876695.1. GTDB lineage: Bacteria > Acidobacteriota > Terriglobia > Acidiferrales > UBA7541 > Palsa-295. The sequence continues at coordinate 18,262 of JAGWRH010000111.1, forward strand.
AAGAAGATCACGAAATACGCCGTCAAGCGGAGAATTTCCGCGCGAGTGAGGAAGGACGAAGCCGTACCGTGAAACAACAGCTGAAATCCACCAATTGCGATCAGACCGAGAAACGGCCAATTCAGGGCGTTCCATCGCACCGAGGCTTCAGGGTCGCGCCAGGCGATGCCAGCCCACCATGCGAGCAGCAGCGCCGCAGCCATTTCCAGAATCGACTGCGACCAGACGTCAACCGCGCCGAAGCTCAGCACGGCGAACGCCACGAGCGCCAGCAGGCTGAAGCGCAAAAGGGTCACGGTCGTAATCCCTCATTCGACGGCATTGGCACGAGTGAGACGTCCGCGATCCAAAGGGTTCCAGAAAGTTTGTTGTCGAATAGACGACTCGGCGGACGGATCAGGCGCACGACGACGAAGTGTGTCTGCGGGCTCACTACGAAATCGGCGTCCACAGGTGACCAGCCGTGCGATCCGGTGAAGTTGTTCGTCACTACGTCGACCGCACTGGCGTGATTCGGATCGGTAATCGAGAAGCGCGGCCCGCTTTCGGTGGTAATTGAATCGGTTCGCATCAATGCGTGGAAATGGTAGGCCTGGCCCGGCTCAACCGGGACGTATTGGTACGGCCCCTCCAGATCCAGGTTCGAGCCGCCATTGAAATCCAGCCGTAGCGCGCGCGCGCCGTCACCAGACGGAGCCGTTTCGAACGCTACATACACTCCTGTCATTGGAGTCCATCGCCAGCCGAGCCCTCCGTCGGCAAAATCCGTGACAAAATCGCCGTTCCACAAGACGGATCGCGACTCACCGTGACCCGGACGGGCTTCGCTGGAGGCGACCTGCGACCACACGCGCCGCGCATCGTCGCTTCGGTCCTGCGCAATGAGTTCATTCAACAGGGGGAACGTGCTGGAGACCGCCACACCGACCCTCGATTCCGCCACACCCGTCCAGACGGAAAGAGCTGCGTCGCATTGGTGAATGCCCGCAAAATAGTCGATTGCCCGAAGGTAAGCGCTCGTGCTCGGCGGGAGCAGCCGATCTACAATTTGACTCGCACTTCCTGTAGCACGCCACGCGCGGGAAATCGCCATGGGCAGCAGTGACGGGTCTTCTTCAACAGCGCGACGAAGCTGCGCGAAACCGGGCCCATAGTCCGCCTGCCGTAAAAGGAAGTTGCCATAGTAGAAAGCGACCTCGGCAGAATCCGGATACACCGCTTGCGCCCGGACGAACGCTTTGGCTGCTTCCCCAGCATTGCCTGACGCTTCTTCGGCGCTTGCGAGATCCATCCAATAATCGGCGGAACGCGGATCCTGGCGCAGCGCTCTGCGATAGGCATCAATCGCGCCTCGCAAATCGGAGCCCGCGAGTTTCCATTGACGCAGATGCCCCAGATTGTCCCACGCCGCGGCGTCGCTGGGGATCAGTGTGGCACCGCGCTCAACGAGGCTGACGTTTTGCGAGTTGATCCAGCGATTCTCGATCCAAAGCTCGATAGCCTGGAAGATCAGCACGGCGGCGATCACAGCACAGCCCGCAATTACGAAGGTGCGATGGCGCGCATTCGTAAGCGCAATGTCCATAGACGCGTAATCTGCTATGAGGATGTCGAACCGCGCAAGTGCAATTTGGAATTTGCCATGGCAATCACGCGTCGGCTCGCCAATTGTTCGGACAAGGGGCGCGGGCAACGCGCCCACCTCAATATAGCGGCGTCCTTTCGCGCTCATTCGGACCCGAGCGGTCTATGCAGGCGGAAGAAACGCAGATACAATCGTCACATTCCTCGAATCGCGAGTGCTGACGCGGGAATCGTTTGTGGAGCCTATACTCAAGACCGAGAATCTTTGGAAGGTGTACCACGCCGGCAAAGTGGAAGTTCCCGCGCTGCGCGGCGTCAGCGTGGAAATCATGCCGGGAGAGTTCGTTTCCATTATGGGCCCATCCGGCTGCGGAAAGTCCACTCTGCTGCACGTGATCGGGGGGCTTGCGAGCGCGACCAGCGGACGGGTGCTGCTCGACGGCAACGATTTGAGCGAGATGAGCGACGCGGCGCGGACGCAGTTGCGCCGTCATAAAGTTGGATTCGTATTCCAGCGTTTCAACCTGCTCCCGACGCTCGATACGTACCACAACATCGCGCTGGCGCAGCACCTGCACGCGAATGGATTCGATCCGCACCGGTTCGATGTCGTCGTGGGCCTGCTTGGACTGAAGGATCGGCTGAAGCATAAACCTTCGGAGTTATCGGGCGGCGAACAGCAGCGGGTGGCCCTGGCGCGCGCGATCGTGAGCGAGCCAAAGATCGTGCTGGCGGACGAACCGACCGGGAACTTGGATACACGAAATTCAGAGGCGGTGCTCGCGTTGCTGCGGCAACTGAACAAGGAATTGGGGCAAACGATCGTGATGATCACGCACAACCCGGACGCGGCAACCTATGGCAACCGCGTGCTGCACATGCGCGATGGAGCGGTGGTAAACGGCGTGGTGCATTGATGCGTGCGTTTTGGCGAGCAATTGGCCGGGTGCTGTTTTGGTCGTATGAGCGCATGACGTGGCAATACGACGTGATGGTGGCGCTAATCGTCATGTTCGTGCTGTTCACGCCCAGGCATTGGTTTCATGATCAGCCGAGACCCACGGCCCATGTCGAGTTGCTTTCGCAAGACGCCGGCAAGCGAACCACTACGTATCGGGTGGAGTCCAGCGCCCTAGCTGGCGATAATCGTCCCCGAATGGTGGCAACCGACCTGATGCAGAAGCGCGCGCACGACGTGTTGAGTGATTCGGTTCGAGAACTGAGGGGAGGCGCGTTTCAGGTGGTGCGCGTCGATCCCGAGCTTGCCAATGACGGCTCGGTGGCGTATTACGACGTGACCGTGCGGCGCTGACGCGCTGGCCGGATAGCTTCATCGTTCAGGTGCCATGATGGCCCGCCCAGAAACAACAACGTCGGCCCGCGAGCGGATGAGTGCGGCGATCCGCGATTTGCAGGAGCTTCTCGGCGGCCGCGCGACCACCGCGGACATTGTTCGCGAGCACCACAGCCATGGCGAGTCATACCATCCAGCTGCCGCTCCAGACGTGGTGTGCTTTCCGCATACGACGGAAGAGGTGAGCGAGATTCTGAAAGTCAGCCGCCGGCATCAGGTGCCGGTGATCCCGTTCGGCGCCGGCACTTCGATGGAGGGGCAGATCAACGCGATTCGCGGCGGAATCACGATCGATATGCGCGAGATGAACAAGATTCTGCGCATTAGTCCCGAGGATTTGCAGGCGACAGTGCAAGCGGGCGTACCGCGGAAGGAATTGCAAAGGGCGCTGGCCAATACCGGATTCACGTTTTTCATCGATCCGGGTGCGGATGCGACGATTGGGGGTATGACGTCAACGCGTGCTTCGGGAACCACGGCTGTGCGATACGGCACGATGCGGGAAAATGTGCTGGCGCTCACCGTGGTCCTCGCGGATGGACGCGTGATCCACACGGGATCGCGCGCTCGAAAATCCGCGGCTGGTTACGATCTGACGCATCTTTTCGTCGGCGCGGAGGGCACGCTGGGCGTGATTACCGAAATCACGCTTCGCCTGCATCCGCTCCCTGAAGCGGCAGGCGCAGCCTGCGCAACATTTCCAACGGTTCGCGACGCGGTAGAGGCGGCGATCGGCGTCATTCAGCTTGGCGTGGCGGTGGCGCGCATCGAGTTGATGGACGAGGGGCAAATCGACGCATGCAATCGATATTCGAAAACGAGTTATCCGGTTGCGCCGATTTTATTTTTCGAGTTTCACAGCGACAGCACGCGCGGCGTGAACGAACAGGCCGAAACCGTCAGGAAATTGGCTGAAGAGAGCGGCGCGACGGGATTTCAATGGTTCACATCGCCTGAAGAGCGCGAGACGCTTTGGAAGATGCGCCATGAGGCCTACTTCGCCACGCTCGCGATCCGCCCCGGCGGTAAAACGTTTACGACGGACATCTGCGTGCCGATTTCGCGGCTGGCGGATTGCATCGTGGAATCGAAGAAGGACGTGGCGGACGCGCCGTTCCCTGCCGTGGTCGTCGGGCACGTGGGCGACGGAAACTTCCACATGGCTTTCGTGCTGGATCCGAATAATCCGGCGGAACACGACGAAGCATTGCGGCTCGAGGAAAAGATCATCCGGCGCGCGCTGGAAATGGGGGGCACGTGCACGGGCGAACATGGCATCGGCTTCGGGCGCAAAAAATATTTGCCGGTTGAGCACGGGGCGGCACTGGAAGTGATGCGAGCGATCAAGCAGGCGCTCGATCCGGATGATCGGATGAATCCCGGGAAAATGGTGGATCCACGACCGCTGGATGGCGCGGTTTAGCGCCGTGCGTTTCTAACTGCGGTAAAATTCCTTCAGCAGGCCCGTTTCCAGCTTGCGGGCGCGTCGATGTACGAGCGGTCAAGATCCGCGACCGAGGCACATCCGAGGAGCTTCAAAACGCGTTCCAAGTCGGCGCGAAGGATTTGAAGCGCGCGCGCAACGCCTGCTTCGCCCGCGGCGCTGAGTCCGTAGGCATAGGCGCGGCCGATGAGCACGGCGCGGGCGCCAAGGCAGATCGCCTTGGCAATGTCACTTCCGCGGCGCACACCACCATCCATAAGGACAACACCGCGGCTGCCGACCGCCTCGACAACTTCCGGCAATGCACGGAGAGATGCCGCGACACAATCGAGTTGCCGCCCGCCGTGATTCGATACGACAACTCCTGCAGCGCCCTCGTCCATCGAGCGGCGAGCGTCGTCGCCGGTAAGCACCCCTTTGACGATGATCGGTCCCTTCCAGGCATCGCGCAACCACCGAACGTCGCTCCACGTGACCACCGAACGGCTCAGCGCCGCCTGGGTTTCCGCCAGCGGCATCGCTCCGCGGCCGGGAACGATCACGTTGGGCAACGTCAGCATTCCGCCATCGCGCAAGAATCCGGCTAGCCAGCTTGGCTTCGCCAGCACTTGCGGCAAATGCGGGACCTTGGCGAGGAAGCTTGGTCCGGTGAGGGCGCCTGCGCCGTTGCGGACGTCGCGCTCGCGCAAACCGAACGTGCCAGTGTCGATCGTAATCGCCAGAACCGTGAATCCCGCCTTCTGAGCCCGTTCGAGGGTAGCTTCGGCGGCTTCGCGCCCGCCGACGAGATATAGCTGATACCAACGCGGCCCGCTGGAAGCCTGCGCTACATCTTCAAGCCGGCTGCCGGAGATGGTGGAAAGTACGTAACCTACGCCCGCCTTCCCGGCGGCCCGCGCCGCGACCACTTCACCGCGCGGCCACATCATTCGCGTGAATCCAACCGGCGCGAGCAACAGTGGCATTGAAAGATTGCCGCCCAGTACCTCGGTGCGGATGTCGCATCGGTCCACAAACAGTGCGTTGCGTGGGCGGAATGTGACGTCCTCGAATGCGCGGACGTTTTCGCGCAGTGTGACTTCGCCCTCGGCGCCGCCATCGACGTACTCGAAGACTGCACGCGGCAACCGCCGCTGCGCCGCGCGGCGCAGATCCGCGATATTGACGACGCGCGGCAGCGCGACTCTGCGTTCCGCGCGCGTCATCGCTGGTCGCCCTCTCTCGGCGAAGATACCACTCGATTGAGAAGGTGCAAGGAAACCCCTTTCGCGCGGCCATTCTACCCGGTATTCTCTAGATTTTGTTGGGCAGATATATGATCGGCAGCGCTGAGCGGTTCGAGGAGACCAGCAATGAAGGCCGGTGACGCGATCGCGGAAATCCTCAAACGCGAGGGCGTCGAGATTATTTTTGGATACCCCGTAAATCACCTGCTCGAATCCGCGGCCGCGCTTGGGATCCGCCCGATCATCGTGCGACAGGAGCGCGTTGGACTGCACATGGCGGATGCGCTTTCGCGCCTGAGCAGCGGCCGAAAGCTCGGGGTGTTCGCCATGCAGCACGGCCCGGGCGCTGAGAACTCGTTTGGCGGAGTGGCGCAGGCATTCAGCGAATCCGTGCCGATACTGGTGCTGCCGATGGGTTATCCGCGCCGCATTGCGCAAATTGATCCCAATTTCCGCTCTGCGGTGAGCATGCAGACCGTGACGAAGTCCGCTGAAGCAATCTGGTCAACCGCCGAGATCCCAAACATCTTTCGCCGCGCGTTTTCGCGCCTTCGCAACGGACGCGGCGGGCCGGCAGTTATCGAGATACCGATGGACGTTTTTGGCGAGGAAGTTCCCGAGCCAATCGCGTACGGGCCCGTTGTTTCCGCGCGGTATGCTCCGGATCCAGCGGAGGTCCGGCGCGCGGCACAGGCTTTGGTCGAAGCGAAAAACCCCGTCATCTATGCCGGGCAAGGCGTCCATTGGGCGCTCGCTTGGCGCGAACTGAAATCGCTGGCCGAGATGCTGGGCGCACCGGTGGCCACGAGCCTGCAAGGAAAGAGCGCGTTCCCGGAAAATCATCCGCTCGCGCTCGGCGCCGGAGGAAATTCGTTTCCGGCGACGGTGCCGCATTTTCTGCGGAACGCCGACTGGATTTTCGGCGTTGGCTGCAGCTTTACGCAAAGCACGTTCGCTGTGGCCATGCCGCCCGGCAAGAAGTTTATTCATGCCACGCTCGATCCGAATCACATCAACAAGGACGTGCCCGCTGAGATTGCTCTAATCGGAGACGCGCAGTTGACGCTTGAAGGGCTGTGCGGCGAACTGACCAAACTTTTGCGAATGCCTCAGCCGAGGTCATGGCCTGTGGAGGCTGAAATCGCGCGCGTCCGCGAGGCGTGGCTTGCCGAATGGTCCTCGCGCATTAATTCGGACGAGGAGCCGTTCTCGCCATACCGCGTACTACGCGATTTGCAACGCACCGTGGATGTGGCTAACACAATCATCACGCACGACGCTGGGAGCCCGCGCGATCAGCTCGCGCCATTTTGGGTCAGCACGGAGCCGCTCAGTTATATTGGGTGGGGAAAGACGACGCAACTCGGCTATGGCCTCGGACTGGCGATGGGTGCGAAGCTCGCTTGTCCCAATAAGCTCTGCATCAATGTGTGGGGCGACGCGGCAATCGGCTTCACCGGCATGGATTTTGAAACCGCCGTGCGCGAACGGATCCCGATCCTCTCAATCCTCCTCAATAATTTCAGCATGGCCATGGAAATCCCGATCATGCCGATATCGACGGAAAAATATCGCTCGACGGATATTTCGGGCGACTACGCAGCCATGGCGCGTGCGTTCGGCGGATATGGCGAGCGGGTGACGTCGATCAAGGAAATCGTACCGGCGATTCGGCGCGGGATCGAGCAGACGCGCAAGGGCGTACCGGCCCTCCTGGAATTTATTACGAAGAAGGAGACCGCGCTATCGCGTCAATATCATTCGCCGAGCTAGTACGAGCGCAAACCGGCCTCAGTTACCGGACGGCCGGGCCGGCTCCTCTGGGCCCGCAGCCGGCACGACCACAATCTGGCCGTACTCCCACGGATACTCCTTGCAGTGGTAGGCGTAGGTACCCGGCTTGTCGAACGTATGCTGCCCGATGTCGAGTGGATGGAGCGTACCCGTTGACCACGACCCGTCCACGGCAACGATCGTATGGTCGAGCACGCCGTTGTTTCGCCACATGACCCGGGTGCCAACGGTAACTTGCGCGCGATACGGATCGAACTCGTATTCGTCCTCGATCACGTGCTGGCCGGTAAGGCCCATGTCGCGTACGGCTGAAGCCGTAAGGATCGTATCGGTCTTGGTGACGGCCCCGGAGAAATCCTGCTGGGGAGGGGTCGGCGGCGCGGGCCGCTGCCCGATTGTTCCGCCCAGCTTGAACGCCCACACCTGGCCGCCCGCAATGCTGACGATGTACTGCTCGCCCGCATTTTCAAACGCGACCGGCGGCCCGCCAATGGGCGACCCCGTCTGAAATTGCCACCGCAGAGAACCATTTGAGGCGTCGTACGCCTGCAGATTGCCATCGCCGGCCATCTGAAAAACCAAACCTCCCGCGGTCGCTAGGGCTCCGCTCGGTTTGCTATCGTGAAATTCCTTTTTCCAGGCGATCCGGTTCGTGCGGCTATCGATGGCGGCCAGAACTCCATAACCCATTTTGTTCAGACCCGGCACGCGATTGCTAAAACCCAGGCTGAAAAAGTCCGGATCTTTTGTCCGTCGAAACCACTGCAGCGCCGCATTTCCAGTAGCGTAAAAAAAATGCGTTTGCGGATCATAGGCCATCGGCGTGGAACGCATCCCGTACACGGGCTCGAGCAGATTCGGCTTGTCCACCGATCCGGGCGTAAAGAAGCATCCCAGATCGAAACCGGCGGGTATCTTTTGAGTTTTCCAATAATCGCAATCGGGAAGAACGGGTTCGGCACCGACGGGGTACGGTTGGGTTTTGGCCGTCTTTTGGTACGGATCCTGCGGTACGCGCCGCTCTTCAATGCGGCCGAGCGGTTTTCCCGTTTCGCGGTTGAACATAAACAGATATCCGTCGGTTCGGATTGCCGCGATCGCCTTTACCGTTTGACCGTTCGCGTCCGCATCGAACAGCACCGGAGATTCGGCGATGTCCGCTTCCCAAATGTCGTGGTGAACCACCTGGTAATACCAGCGCAGGTTGCCGGTTTTAGGATCCAGCGCGATCACGCAATCGGTATAGAGATTATCCCCCGGCCGATATTCGCCGCCGTATTGCGGAACGGCATTGCCGGTCACGTAGAAGTCCACTCCGAGTTGCGGATCGTAAACTCCTTCAAGCCAAACGGCGCCGCCGCCGTGCAACCACGCGTTGTTATTCTTTGGCCATGTGTTGGAACCCGGCTGTCCCGGATTCGGCACCACATAAAAGCGCCATGCCTCTTTGCCGGTCATGGCATCGAATGCCACGATTTGTCCACGGTATCCATAATCCGCGTTCGTGCCGATCGACACGAGACCATCAGCAAACAATGGAGCGCCGGAGGCGCCGCCGGTTGGTTCACCGGAGGGCGCAGCGAGCGAAACTTTCCAAACCGGTTCGCCGGTCTTCTCGCGCAGCGCGATCAAGCTCGCGTTAGCGGGATGCCACAGGCCGACGAAAACCATACCGTCGCCCACGGCCACGCCTCCATGCGACGGCTCCGTGCCGGCCGGAGCGTGATACTGCCATGCGACCTTTCCGGTGTTTATGTCGTACGCGTACACGTACGGCGGCGCGGTTACGAACATCAGCCCCTGGTCGACCACAGGCGTGGCGCGAGAACTCGGCGCCGGTACCATTTTGTCGGACACCCACGCCGCTCCCAGCTTGGTGACATTCTGGGCGTTGATGTCGCCGAGCGGAGAATATCGCTGATTATCCGCACCGTTCACGGTGGACCACTGCGCGCTCGACGGCTGCGCGGCAATCGCGATGCATACGAGCACCGCGACCACCAACGCCCAAAACCGTGCCGCCTGCCATTTCCGCTGAGTTCGACGCATGTTCCGTACGTCCTCCCGATACCTGAGTGCGTGTGCCGAAAAAATCCGGCGCGGTCACCGCCGCTTCTGTATACTTGCATCGTTCTATTGTTGTCAAGACACCGTTGCCTCCCTGCCGGGCAGTCGCGTGGCCGCGGAAAAAGCTTCGGCGTTGAGCGCGGGCGCGGAGCTCTCTCTGATTAAGGAAGCAATTCGGGAGACGATTGACGATGAGCAGCGACGGCGCGCGGCCATTCATGCGTCGGACAAAAGTTGAATCCGCCCCTATCCGAACAGGGCGCCTCGCGAGCGTGGAGCACCGGTATGACCGCGCTCCGCACATCGACTCGCTGATCCAGTTGGTGTCTGTGCGCGTCGTCCGGCTCTCGGACTTACTTCTGCGCATCGGCAAGATTACATTCGAGCGGCGATTCGGCGTAAAGCTAACGGAGCTCCGGATTCTGATCATTCTCGGGGCTTTTCATTCCATTTCGGTGAACGAAATAAGCCGCAGAACGCATATCGACAAGGCCTGGATCAGCCGTTCGCTGCGAGGACTGCTCGGCCGCAAGTTGATTAAGAGGACGCCCCATCCCGCCGATAACCGCGCTTCCTCGTTGTCCTTGACGAAGAAGGGCGAGGAGCTGTTACGGCGTATCGCGCCGGTCGCGGAGGAGTATCAGCGCCAGCTGCTTGAGGGACAGAAAAGCCGCGACGTGGAACAAATGCTCGACCTGCTGGCGGAACGCGCCGAAGGAATTTACCAGCACGAAAGTCGGCAGCAGAAGCAGGTGGCGCGCCGTTAGCGCGGCTGCGCCGCCACCCGATCACCCACCCGATTTACTCGCCATGCCAGCTTAGGCCCATTCGTCAATCGAAGTGCCACGGTCCGGCATAAAATCCGTGGCGAACCACACGCTTGCGGTCTTTCCGCCGGTGACGATCGCGTGAATGGCATTCGCATTCGCGAACGGTTTGATCAGCGTATCGCCGGTAACACCCAGCCAATCCGCGTACGGTTTCAGTCCTTGGCGCGCCAGCGGAGCGAGCATGCTGGACACAATCGAATTCCCCCAGTACGACTCCGCGGTCTTCTGAACGTTCTGCGAGAGCCACTGACCGAGCGCCGCCTTGGTTTTGAAACCTTGCACGCCACTCAACAGATCCGCAACGGATGGGTCCATAATCAGCGTGGCGCCCATCCCTGAAAGCGACGACATATAGTCGCGCATCAGGAATTGCGGTGCGTAGTGCTGCTCCACCCAACCCGTGCTATTGATGAAATTCCAGCCGGTGAAGATCGTCACCACGCTGTCCGTTGCCTGATGCCCCAACTGGACGTGCAAAGGCTGCCATCCCGGCGGCAGAGCCTCCTCGTTTTCGGCGAAGCAGAGGTTGTCGTACCGGAGCGGGTTGCTGAGCGAAGCGAAACCGGTCACGCCCTCGACGTATCCCTGAATGACTTTGTGTATCAGGGTCATCGAGCGGCCGATAACTGCGTTCGCCTCATTGTCCGGGCCCAGAGCGCCCATCCCGGAGTTCATGCCGATCTTGTTGCGGATCGGACCGTTGACCACGACCATCTGCGCGATCGAGGTCGTGGAATCCTGATACGGCACTCGAGTTGAGAGCGCCAGGATGACCGGCAGATATTCCGGCCTCGCGCCGGCCATAACGGCAATTGTGGCGACTTTCTCGACGGTGAACGGGCGGCGCGAGCCGAACGTCCCCGCGGCGCTTTTCACCACTTCATCCGGCGCGTGGCTGGTGCCCTTGAGCATGGCGGCGACCCGCTCCGGCGTGGGAAGGATTACCGGGTTGTAGTCCGTCCAGCCCTTCTGCCGAAACAGGTCCTGCAGGTTGTCCTGGCTATCCGGCCGAAGCATGCGCGGCTCGGCCGCAGGCGCATCTGGCGACGGTCCTGACAAATTCTCCCTGGCCGAGAGCGGTTTTGTAAGCCCATCGACAATTGCGCGCATAAAAGGCGCGCCGCTGACGGTATCTTTGCCGTGGACGTACGACGCCAGCACCGAGCGCGGCTGGCCGGAGAACGGAAAAGGTACGCCGACAAAGCGCAGCGGCATGCCGGTGTTGTACTGGAAATTAGCTCCGAGCCCGAACGACACGACGTTTGAGCCCGCAAGAGACACGGTTGGGATGTGATACTTCTGCTCGATTTCTCCAGCTTCGCGGCTCACGGCCCCGACGCAGCCGTGTCAACCGGCTACACCGATGACGACGCCGTCGCCGTGATTCCCGGCGATCTCCTTCCACAGGCCCGGATCATCGGTAACGAAGTTGCCGGCCTTGATCTTGATGATTATCTTTGCGCTGGGAATGTTCTGCGCAAACCATTTCTGGATTTCTTCCAGGATGCCGTCGTTCTGCTGCATCCCTCCCCAGTCTGTATCCACCAGGTAAATGGTTTTACCTTCGAGCGTGCTGAGCCGCGGCGCAAGCGGAACGCGGTCCGCGAACCTCGTTGCGATCGCGGGATTCAGCACCGACACCATACTGTTATCCGACCCGCAATTTGCGGCTTCTGGGACACGTTTTGAGGCTGCCGGAGAGGTACGAGCAAATGACGGGCTAACCGCCGCGAGGGCCGGACTTACACCGAGCAGCGCCAACATTTTTCGTCGATCCATATTCCGCCTCCGCTTCCGATTCGCGATCTGCTTCTCTTCAGTGGGCACCGTTACTTGGTTCATCCGGCAGGCCGCAACTTCCGTCGGCGCAGCCGTCTGCAAGCGGCTTCGCCCGCCATTTATCGACAGAAGCGCTGACGGTGTGCGAAAAATCCGAAACCTTCCACATTGGGCTCGTTTCGCCCCCGACGACCACGATGTTCATGTTTTCCGGCTTATCATATGGGGCAATCAGCGCGTCTTTTGGCAATTTCTTCCAGGTAGCGTAAGGTTCCACGCCTTGAATCGCAACCGGACCCATGAGCATGTCGATCAGGTCGTTGTCCCAAAATTCGCCCGCGGGCATTTTGAAGTTTAATGAAAGCCACCGGCAAAAATCGAGCTTGGTTTGGAAACCTTCGTCGTGCTTCAGGTGGCGCGCTACGAGCGGGTCGAGTATGAGCGTCGCGGCAGAGAACAATCCGGGCAGCGGCCGCAATTGGGTGAACATGTCCTCGCCAATCGATCGACGCGATGATCCGACGACATTGTTGATAAAATTCCAGCCGCGGAAGAGGCTGACTGCGCTTTCATGCGCCTCGTAGCCCTTTTGCGCATGAAACGGTTCCCAGGGACTCCGTTCCTCGTTTTCCGCCACGCACATGTTGTTGTACCCGATCGGATTGCCCTGCGACGTCCAGAACTGCTTTCTCAACCGGAAATAGCCCCAATTGATGCTCAGAAGAGTCCAGGCGCGGCCGATTACGGAATTGGCGAGCGCTCGGGGGCTGAATGCGCCAATACCGGAATTCATCTCGATCTCGTTGCGAATGGGACCGTTCACCAAAAGCATGGTCGCAAACGGGGTGGTCGAGCCGGGAATCGAAGGCTGACCCGTTGAGGCCACGGCCAGAAGAACGGGCAGATGCTCGGGCCGCGCCCCGGCCATCACCCCAACAATCGCCACCATCTCGACCGTGAATTTCAAGTGTTCGCGCGTGTCGTGAAGATAGATCTCGCCGACCACCTCGTCCGGCGCATGTGTAGTGCCGGTGAGCATATGCCCAACGCGCTCCTCGGTAGGCAGGATGATCGGAAGACCGTCGGTCCAGCCGCGCTCGTAGAACAGGCGCTGCAGATTGTCCTCTGTATCGGGTTCCAGCAGTGCTTGCCGTACGCCGGTCCGCGTGACTGGCACGTACGTATCGGCGCGCTCATCTTCTCCAAGCGGTTTGGTGAGGGCTTCAATGATCTCGTCAGTCACGCTGCGATGGCTTGCCGGATCCGTTCCCTCGATGTATTTGCGAAGCACCGCCGCGGTCATTCCCGCGACCGGATGCGGTGTGTATGTAAAGCGGAGCGGAACGCCATGGAAGCGGCGATCGTCCGCAAGAACGGCGGCGAATTCGAGGGTGGACACCGGCGCCGTCGGAATTCCGTATTCCTGTTCAAGCGTGCGGGAGCAAGTGGCAACTGCCACCGCGCAGCCGGGTCAACCAGCGACGCCCAAAATCGCGGCGTCACCGTGCTCCTCGATTTCCAGCCACAAATCTTTGGTGTCGTCGCGAAACACGTTGCCCGGCTTTCGCCGGCGCACGGTCTTCACGGCCGGCATATGCTCCTGGAACCATGACTGCATTTCATCCAGAAATTTGCCGCTGCCGCCGAATCCTGTATCGACCAGATAAACGGTCTTGCCTTTCAGCGTATCGAGACGTGGCGCCATGCCTGACGATGCGCCTCTTCCTGGTGGCGCTCCATCGGGAGTGATCGTTCGATAGCCTTCGGGATTCAACACTGCGGACGTTACTTGCGTAGCCATGCGCCTGCTCCTGAATCGAGTTCTGGTAACAAATTACAGCGATGTGAAGAAAGGCCGGTCAGATCCACTCATCGACCGGCGCGCTCTTGACGTATCGCATCCCGCCGTAATCCCAATACAGATTATTCGACGATCCAGTGACGAGGACGTTGATTTGCGCTTTGCTTCGGAAATGCGGCGTCGATTCGTCCTGGCTCTGATAGAGAAACTGGGTAAGCTTCTCGACCGTGTCGTAGCCCTCGCTCTTCATGTAATTGGCCACGGCCGGGCTAAGGACGGCCAGGATTCCGAAGAGTTGATCCTGATCGTTCGAGATGTTTTTCAGTTCCTGGGCGAAGTTCATATCTTTCGACCATATCGCGTGTCTGGAGTTCTTGGCCGAAATCACGCCCCAGCCCTCGAAGATGCTCACCACGTTGTCGCCCGCCTTGAATCCGTGGCGGGCGCTGAACGGCTGCCATGGCGATTCTTTTTCGTTTTCGGCAATAATGATGTTGGCGTAATTCATCGGATTCCCGATCACGCCCATGTAAGTCTCACCGGCCTTGCCGCAATTTCCTCCGTTCAGCGAAAGCAGCGCATAGGCCCGGCCGATGGTGGCATTGGCGTGGCTGAAAGGCCCCAGTGCGCCGATGTGATAATTCAGGCCGATCTGATCGCGAATCGGACCGTTAATCACAACCGCTTCGGCAAACGAATTGTCCGAGCTTGAGATGGATTCCTTGCCGATGGATGCAATTGCCAAGATCACCGGAAAATATTTCGGGTCGGCTCCCGCCATCACGGCATTCACCGCTACCTGCTTCACCGTGTACGACCAGTCTTCATAGACCCCTGGTGTCGGCGACATACGCCCGACGATCTCGTCGGGCTTTCGGCTGGTGCCCTTGAGCATCGCTTCAACACGGTCCTCGGTCGGAAGCACGATGGGCAGGTAATCCGTCATTCTTTTTTCGATGAACAAGCGCTGCAGGTTATCGGAGCTGTCGGGACCGAACGTTGCCGCGCCTGCGGATTGCGGGATCGTCCGGCTCGCGGTGTCTTCGTTGTTGAGCGGTACCGTCAGTTGGTCAACGATCTCCTTCATCACGGCTTTGCCAGTGACGGGATCATTGCCGTCGATCACGTCGCGCTGGAGTTGTTCCGCCGTCTTGCCCCAGACGGGCGATTTCACATAGGTGAATCGCAAGTGCGGCATACCTTTTTTCGCGGCATTTTCCTGCACGAGCTGCTGGAAATACTGGGTGATGATCGAGACGGTCGGCTTGTGATATTCGGATTCGAAGAAGACGTTATGGCCAACGACCGCTGGCGAGCAG
>JAGWRH010000112.1 GCA_028876695.1 Acidobacteriota bacterium
CCGAAGCCTCGCCCGCATCCCACATGTACCCCGGGGCCGATACGAGACTGCAAAACTGCTTCATTTCGACCGGCGAATACGCGCGCAAGCAGGAAAGAATCCCATCGACGAAGAGCACGATCGGAACCACGGGCAGCAAGTAGGTCCAAAACAGCCGCGAAAAGCGGAATGGCCGGATGAAGGGCGCCGTAAGCAGTACGCCGGCCGGCACCAATAGGATGGCCGCAATTGTCCCGGCGCGGCGGCGCGCTGCATCGAACGCACCGAAACCTTGCCGCTGGTCAGCGGCGTCCTGCAGCATCGATACGACTTGGCCCGGCGAAAAATGATGCAATGAGCCAAAGAGCGTGCGGAAGCCGGAAAATTCCCGGCCAATCTGTGCGGCGTCAACCTGCTCGGAAGAAAAGCAGATCGTGTCAAGAGACCGCCTGCGGGCGTATTCAAAGGCCGCAATGTTGGGATATTTATCGGTCAAAAGAATTTCGAGCGGACTCGATAACCTGGCGCGTAGCGCCGAACGCAACCAGAGCCAAGGGCCGCCCGCCCCGGAGCACAGATCCACGACGCGCGTTGCGCCTGCCGCACTGATGGCACCCGCTAAGGGCTCGGCAATCGGCTCGTAGATGCGGCCTGCGTTGAGGATGAACTGCAGCCCCTCGGTAAAGAGATCGCGGAGAAATTGCGGAAACCATGGTCTTTCGTGGAGTTCGGTGACGTTGAATCGGCGCATGAGCGGATCCAATCAGATCGACGTTGGTCGGTGTGCGGACTCGGCGCCGGTTGGCACTTCTTTTCCCGAGCGGATCTGTTCGAGACGGGTAACAAATTCGAACTCCGCCGGATGCATCTTGTGTTTTGCGGCCTTCACGATGAAAAACTTCGCGCCGTCGATTTCTGGAAACTCGCGGCGCTTCCCCGAATGAGGCGGCCACTCTATTGAAAATTTGTTGCTGGTCAATGCTGCCGGATCGCAGTCCCCTTCAAAAGCCCACGCGACAACAATTTTCCCCGACTTGTGCCTCACCGTTCCGAGGGGCAGATAAGGGCCACTCGGCGTGAGGCCGGTTTCTTCGCTGAATTCGCGCAAAGCCGCGGCGTGATCGCCCTCGCCCGGGTCCACCTCGCCCTTGGGAATGAACCACGCACCTGCGTCCTTGCGTACCCAAAACGGCCCGCCCGGATGCACCAGCAGCACCTCCAGAGCGCCATCGCGAACTCGGTACATCAGCAATCCGGCGCTCTTCTTGGGCATGAGCTCACCATAGCCGCAGCATCCAGCCGAGCGACAACTCGTGGCGAAACTTCGATCAGGAAAATCGCGGCAAACCGATGCGAAGCATTTCGACCGCCTCACGCGCTGAAAGGCTCGCGGAAGCGGCATCGGGAACATGGATGGTGGCGTGTTCTCGAAAGTCCTGTCCGCCGGCGACGCCCGAACCCGCCGCAACGAAATAGATGGAATGGCCAGCGAGGCTCAGAGACGCGCCGGGATCCACGCGGTACTGCGCGATTTGCGTGCGTCGTTCGGAAAATTCGCCTAGGAATTTGCCGTAGGCGCCGGGATGCCGTTCGATGGGTGTCCATGCAAAATTCCGTGGCTCCATGAACACGGGCCGCGAATAACGCTCCGGCGGATAGACGAGCGGCCTGCCGTTCACGCGCTCCCAGACGGCTTCATACGCGTCCTTGTTGATCTTACGGCCCTCGGGCGTGATCACTGAAAACGCGCCGTTGGCGAAAGTGCCCAGCCCGCGCAATTCGGCCGAAGCGCAATCGTATTGCTCCGTGGACATGTAACCGTTGCCGCTCGCGCCGCCAAACTGCAAGACCAGCGTCAGGCTGCGAGAGGAGCTCGACTGCGGCCCGTAATACGTGCCTTCGGGAAAATACGCCACCAAGCCCGGCTTCATCACGCCATCGCACGCGAAATCAAATTCGCCGTCCAGTTGAAAGCGCACCTGATCGAAATTGTGACGATGGCGCGGAGAAAAGTACGTGTCGGGCGTGAGCGAAAGCTGCAGAGAAAAATTCCCGGGTGTACCCTGCTCGCCATCGAGCAAACGCCGCGAACTGAAACCGCCGGCGCGCACGTGGGCACGGGCGAGCATGGGAACGCTTTCGACGTCAACCACGCGGATCGACGGCTGGCCTTCCACGCGTCCCGCTCTGGTGCCGGAAGCCATCATGCGTGCGCCACGTAGTAATTGCCGGAGCGAATCTTCACCAGCGCGTTGGCGGGATCGAACGCGACGCCGGCCGGATCGCCGCCTTCGGCCACGATCTGAATCTGCTGCTTCAGGATGCGCCGCTGCATGATGATCCCGCGGTCGCTGCCCGCCAGATGCTCTTCGGTGTGCAGCGAAACCGGTCCCTGCCCCGCCTGCGCCTCGTAATCCCCGGGCGTATCCTGGTGCTCTTCGATGCTCATCTCGTGCCACAGCTTGCCATTGAGGCGAAAACCGCCGTTGGCGAAGAGCCCTTCCTGCATCCCTTTGGGCACCCGCGATGCAGTGGCCATGGTGAAGTGCGAATCATCCACCGGCAGCGACCAGGTAATCATGTTGGATTTTTCCTGGTTGATGTCGATGGGGTTCGGGACGGACATGATGTTGGGCATAATCCACGAGGAAATGCGATCGTATTCGCGCCCGTCGTCAAGCACGCGCTTCGCGGAATAGCAGACGCCTGCATCCGTCGTGAAGAAGTCCACCCTGGGCATCACCGCGAACTGATTGGCGAACTGGACGCCGGTAAACGTGGAGTGCAGCACGTACACATGGAATGGATCCATCACGTTGTCGTTCATGTGCAGCCAGCTGTAGGGCGCGATGGGCATGCTGGTGTCGCCCGTGGCGCCAAACGCGCCCATGTAAGCGCGAATTTCTTCATCCGGCGCAAAGTTTTCAAGAATATCGAAGCGCGGCAGCACCGGTTTCTTTTCCGGGGGACCCATGTAGGCAAACACGAGACCGTAACGCTCCTCGACCGGGTACCAGGGCTGGCGCGCGACGTCGAGATTGCGGCCGCCATCCGGCTCGCAGGGCTGGCGCAGGCAGCGCCCTTCCACGTCAAACAACCATCCGTGATAACAGCATGCAATCCCCTCATCCGTCACCTTTCCGTAAAAGAGCGTGGTGCCGCGGTGCATGCAACGCGGATAGAGCAGGCCCGGCCGGCCCGATTTATCGCGAAACAGGATCAGGTCTTCTCCAAGAATGCGGACGTATTGCGGGCGGCTGGTCACTTGCGCTGAAACGCCCACCGGCTGCCAGTACCGGCGCATCAATTCGCCGCAGGGCGTGCGCGGACCTACTTGCGTAAGTTCGTAATCGGCGTGCTGTTCGGGGCGGCCGTACGCGCTCCCATCGGGAACTCGCCGGCGTGTGGCTTCGGCCATGCTCGTCCTCCACGGATACATTCGCGAGCGGCCGCCGCACCATCTTGCTCGGCCCACCCGCCGATAAGCGGAATTGACACCCGCACAGGTACACTTGTCAAGTGGGAAGTCTGTTAACGCGTGTGCGCGTTCGGGCGAGCCTCACGGATTGTGGGGGCTGAGATGGCAAACACCCTTTGACCCCGGAAGTCAGGGCTTCGGCGCAGCAGAGGGCGCGGCGTTCGCGGCCGCGGGCCGCATGCCGGGAGGCTGAGCGATGGACGTGTCCTGATCAAGGATGAGCTGCCAGCCCTCGGCCGTGTGAGCCCAAATCTGGGACACGCGGAGGTGCAGGGTCATCGGCCCGCGGTTCCCTGAGCCGGGAGGCGCATCCATAACCCAATCCGATACGCCGGTCACGATCGCGCCACCGTCGAAGAGAATCACCTCGGGCGATTTCATGTCCCACGACGTGACCTTCATGCGCCCGCTCTTCAGCATATCCGTAAAGACGGCCTTGGTTTGCACCATGCCGTTGCCGTGAATGAAGATGCAGTCGGCCGCCATCAGCTTATCGAGAGTGGCCGCATCGCCCTCTACAGTCGCCTTTTGAAACTGATCGTGCAGCTTTAACGCTTCCGCCTTGGTTAGCTGCGATGAATCGGCACGGGTAAGCCCAGGACATACGACGCCAGCCGTCAAAATCGTGGCGACAATGGCAGTGCTGAAGTACAACGCGAGTGGATATATGCGCAGCTTCGACATGCTTGCCTCCCGAATCCGCTGATCGCGCGAGGAACGCGCAAGAAGGTACACCGGGCAGGATGGTGAACGCGAGTGAAAACTCTGCCTATTTCCCCGCCGGCGCTTTGAAGACGAACTCGATCTTCTCGTTCCCCTTGGGCCGAAGTGTGACG
The DNA here is from genome assembly GCA_028876695.1 of Acidobacteriota bacterium. GTDB lineage: Bacteria > Acidobacteriota > Terriglobia > Acidiferrales > UBA7541 > Palsa-295. Next base: position 4,294 of record JAGWRH010000112.1, read on the forward strand.
GTCTGGTCCTGCACGCCATAGTATTCCTGCCGCGCTTCGATCGTGTACGTCCCCGCAGGCAATCCTTTCAGCTCGAAATCGCCGCTCTTCGTAGTCACGTCAAAGTAGGGATCATCGAAAACGTAAGCATAGGCCCGCATCCACGGATGCACGTTGCAGCTCACCGGCACCGCCAATTCCGGGTGGGCAAACGTTTCCGTGAATGGCGGCTCGCCAGGCTCTTCGGAGCGGTTCCAGGACTGATTGACGCGCGCTCGCACGTTAATGTTATGGACAGTGGGATCCTCATTGTGCACCTCGAGCGGCTGCCCGACGCGCAGCGCCAGCACGCGCGGTGTGTACATGCAGCCCTTCTGGTTGAGGACGACCGGCACGTCCGGCGTGTCGAATTTGTATCGCCCCAGCCCCGATTTGATGTACACGGCAACGTTTGCCAACGCGCCGTGCTCGCCGGTTACAACAATCGGTGGAATCACAGGTTTGGGGTTCGCTTTCACACATGAGGGCTCCGCGCTCATGTCGATGGGACGGAAAACCGGCGGGTCGCCTTCCAGGCGCACCGTGCCGGTGATGTTCCCAGCGGTCACCGGATCGACAGTGACCGTCGGTGGCGGCGGTGGCTGAGGCTGCTCGCTGGATTTGCCGCTGCAACCGAAAATCGTGAGGGTGATTAGTACCGAAGCGGCAATCCACGTAGGCCGGATTTTCAATATGATGATTCCCTTCGCGTAAGAATGCTGGCACGAATCTTTTCAGTTTAACAAAGGGAGCGGAAAAGTGCGAAGGCCAAGGCGCGCGTCCGGATTCGGCGGGTTGTGAAGGCGAGTACGGTGGCTCTTTACGCGGGAGTTTTGGAGAGCACCGCGCGCATAGCCACGAGCGCGCGCTCGATTCCCGCGCGGTCCACGTCGTAATGCGTCACCATGCGGATGGTGAACGTGTCCCGCGGCCCGCTGAGAATTCCCTGGCGCGCCAGCTCATCGCAAACGGCGGCGGCCGGAATTCCCGTTTCGGCGACGCTGAAGATCACGATGTTGGTGACCACAGCCTTCGCGTCGATCGAAACTCCCGGAATGCGCGCCAGCCCCTCGGCCAAATGGCGCGCGTTTTCGTGATCGCGATGCAGAATTTTCGGAGTTTCTTCGAGCGCAACCAGCCCGGCCGCTGCCAGCACGCCTGCCTGCCGCATACCGCCGCCGAGCAGCTTCCGGTTGACGCGCGCTCTGCGAATAAACTCGCGCGAGCCCACCAGCATCGAGCCCACCGGCGCGCCCAGCGCTTTCGACAGGCAGAACATCAGCGAATCGAAGCCTTGCGTAATCTCGCGCACGTCACGGCCCAACGCCACGGCGGCATTGAATATTCGCGCGCCATCCAGGTGCACGGGCAAACTCGCGGCGTGAGCGCGTTCGCATATTTCCTTGGTTACCTCCGGCGGATAAACCGTACCCCCGTGCATATTAAAGGTGTTTTCGAGCTCGATCAGTCCAGTTTGCGCGTAGTAATACACCTTCGGCCG
>JAGWRH010000113.1 GCA_028876695.1 Acidobacteriota bacterium
CCGTAAATCGGCGCATCGTGGCCGCACTTGAAGTTCGAAATTTCGAGGGCTACGAGATTCGGGTGTCGCGCGGTAAATTTCGCGGCCCACACCTTGTGATTCGTGCTGCAGGAATAGGAGTTTTTCCAGGCGTCGCTGATATCCAGCGGGCTGCTGACGATGCCAGTTCGGACTTCCTCGCCGAAGAGCCTCTCGAGCAGGTCGTCGTCAATCGGAAGCGTATTCTGCGAAAAAATCGGATAGCCGAGCTTTTGAAACTCGTCGAGAATTTCGTGGTTCAGGCCCGGGTCATGGTGGTACGGACGCCCCAGCATCACGATGCCAATGCGGTCTTCGCGTTCGAGCTGATCCAGCACTTCACGGGCGCGCTTGCGAATACTTTTCTCGTACTCTGCCAGGGCCGCAAAGCCGGCCTCCACTGCGCGGTCGTTTTCCTCGAGCGAAAGTCCCAGAACGGATTCCCACGCTTGCAGCATCTGGTGAGCGAAAAGCCTGCGGTCCGCGAAATTGAGAACGGGATCGATGTACTTCACATTATTTTCAGCGAAGACGTCGTTTTCCTTCGTAAACGCGGCCTTCACGGTTTCCGGCGTGGCCGTGACGGTGGGGCAGGCGTTCGCGGCGACGATATTCTTCAGCGGTGAATGCAGCACGTCGTACATGGGGAAGAAAATCGCGTCGAGCGGCTTCTTCCGGTGCTTTTCCTGAATCAGGTTGTACACGTGCGAGATGCCGATTTTCGCCGGGAAGCACGGATCGATTGCGCCGCGGCTGGCGCCCGCGCGATAGAGCTCCGAGCTGGTGTAATCGGAGTAAACGATGTTCTCGGGCTGAACGCCAAGGCTTTCGAAATAGCCGTTGAATAGCGGCGCGTAGGTATAGATGTTCAGGACGCGCGGAATGCCGATGCGCAGCTTGCCGCGGTGCTGCATTCGCGCGACGCGCTCCTTGGCGGCTTTGGTCCACGCCCGCGAAGGGACGGGATCGGCGACATGTTTCGCATTCGCCGGGCGGAAAACCTCTTTGGACGCGAAATCCACGAAATTCGGATGCTGCTGGCGGATTTGGTCCAAGCCGGCCTTGATGCCTTTCATGTCGTTCAGGTCTTCCACCGTGCCTTTTTCGCAGGTGGCGATGATCAGGCGCTGCTCGCCGGTCATCAGCGGAACTTTCGTCACGCGCTTGACGGGCACAAAGTCCTTGGCCGGTTCCGTGCGAACGTCGATGAAGGTGCGCAGGCAATTATTTTTGCAGAAGTTGCAGCGCGTGGCTTCGTTGCGCGTGGTGCGGTATTCGATTTTGCGTACGGCATCGAGTCCGACGAATGTAGTCTGCATGCCGTTGCGCCACAGCCGCAGCGCCTCCTGCGCGGCCCCAATGGCGCCGGATTCGCCGCAATGCTCGTGGACGATGATTTCCGGCTGTTTTCCGGCGGCGCGGAAGCTATTGCGGATGAAATCCACCTCGGCCTTCACCACGGCGAGGTTGTTCTGCGTGCCGCCCTGCAGAACGAAGCGCGTGCCGAGCGCGGCCAGATTCGGAATACTGGCCACGTATAGAAACACGTTTTTCGGGAGCACCGCCGCGAGCCCCGCCAGAATTTCCTGCGCCTGCCAGCCCTGCCGCTGGAAATTCACGATGTCCGATTGCATGAAAACGGCGCAGCCATAGCCGAATACCGGCATGGCCTGAGCCGAAAACGCCAGATCGGCGTATTGGTCCACGCTGAGGCCGAAGCCTTCCGCCGTGGACTGCAGGAAATATCCGTTGCCCGCCGAGCATTGGGTGTTGAGCTTGAAATCTTTCACGCGGCCGCCGTGCAGGATGATGATCTTGATGTCCTGCCCGCCGACGTCCACGATCACGTGCGGATCCTCGTAGAATTTCAGCGCCGATTCGGTATGCGCCACGGTTTCGACGAGCGCCACATCCGCTTTCAGAACGTCCTTCAAAATATCCTTGGCGTATCCCGTGGTCGCCACGCCGAGCACTTCCAATTTCGCGCTCTGCGCTTCCACCTGGCCGCGCAGACTTTCGAACATCTCGATCGTGTCCTGAATCGGGTTGCCATTGGAAAGCTGGTACGACTTGCAGAGAATGTCGCCCTTCTCATCCAGCAGCACAGCTTTGGTTGAGGTGGACCCGCCGTCGATGCCGATGAATCCCGCGACCGTACTGCCCTTCTGGAAAGTAGCCGGCACGAACTTTTTTCGGCGGTAGGCTTCCTTAAACGCAGTCAGATCGTCGGGATGCTCGACGAGCCCTTTGCCGCCCGATTTCGCCTTCTCCTCCTGCCGGCCAAATTCGA
>JAGWRH010000114.1 GCA_028876695.1 Acidobacteriota bacterium
GGTTAAAGGACTGGGCGTCGATTTGATCGATTGCTCGTCGGGAGGCACTGCGCCGAACGCGAAAATTCCGATGGGCCCGGGCTATCAGGTGCCGTTTGCAAATTTGATCCGGCGCGAGGCCGGCGTGATGACGGGAGCCGTCGGGATGATCACCGGCGCCAAGCAGGCGGACGACATCATTCGCGAACAGAAAGCCGACGTCGTGCTGCTGGCGCGCGAATTTTTGCGGCAGCCGTATTGGCCGATCCATGCCGCGCGAGAGTTGGGCCGCGAGATCGCCTGGCCGGCGCAATATCTTCGCGCCGCGCCGGAGGGAACACGCGCGCGGTGATTTCTGGCAGAGCTAGCGCGGGCGGTTGGCCGCGTTCATGAAGCGATCGAACATCACGCGGATTTCGGAAAGCCCTAGCGCCAGCGTGGCGGCGAAATAGACCAGCCCGAACGGCGTGAGAACCACGACCGCTGCCAGTTTCGCAGAATGAAGCCGCAAATAGTGGTGGATCAGCCAGGCGATTCCCGCCGCCGCGAACGACGCCGTCCAAAGCTTGGCAAGATACGACGCCGGCACGCCGGTGCGGCCGATCCGGCGATTCAGCGTGCGGCGAAGCAGCGCGAATTCCACCCAGGATGACATCCCTGCGGAAATCGTGAGGCCGGCGACGCCCCATCGGGCATTGATGCCCAGGATATGCGGAAGCGGAAGAGCAAAGAGATAGCCCAGGCCGCTGGTCAAAATCACGCGAATGATGGCGTAGCGCAGCGGCGTGCGCGTATCGTGGAGCGCGTAGTATGTGGACGAGTACAAGCGCCCCAGCGTGGAGGCCAGCAAGCCGACCATCGCTCCTGCGACGATCCCCCACACAAAGATCACGTCCGCTTGCGTAAAGCGCCCCGATTTGTAAATCGCGGCGACGATCACGTCACCCAAAACGAGAAGCGCGGCGATCGAGGGCACCACGAAGAACGCGATCTGGCGCAGGCCGGAATTCAGGCGCGCGCGAAGAATGGGCGCGACTTCCTCGTCGGTGCCGATGGCGCCAGACATGTGCGGCAGTTCCGCGGCGGAGACGGACATGCCAAAAAGGCTGACCGGAAGCATGTATAGCAGTTGCGCGTAGGCGAGGCCCGCGACCGCGCCGGTGGGAAGCAGGCTTGCGAGCACGGCGTCCACGTAGGCGCTGATCTGCACCACGCCCCTGCCAACGAACACGGGAATGAAATTGCGGATCACCTCTTTCACGTGAGCCGTCTGATGCTCCAGAGTGATGCGCAAATGGTGCAGCAACTTCAGCACCGTCGGAAACTGGACGGCTACTTGCAAGCCGCTGCCGGCGACCGATCCCCACGCCAAGATGATGGCCAGCGGATACTCGCGGTAGCGTCCGCCCCACCCGAACATCGTGGCGATCATGGCTACGTTCCAGAGGACCGGTGCGGCGTAGGAGAGGAAAAATTTCTTGTGACTATTCAGAATTCCCAGGCACCACGCGGAAAAGACCAGCAGGCCCGCGCCGGGGAAGAGAATTTGCACGAGATGGATGGTCAATTGACGCTTGGCGCCATGGAAACCCGGCGCGATCAAATCGATCAGGTAAGGCGTTAGCAGAATACCGAGGACGACCAGAACGGATGTGGTGAGCGCGAGCAGGCCGGCGACGGCGCCGGCGGTGCGCGCGGCTTCCTCTTCGTCCTCCTGCGCGAGGAGTCCCGCGTAAACCGGAATGAATGACGCGGAGAGGACGCCTTCGCCGAACAGCGTTTGCAGAAAATTGGGAATGCGGAACGCGGCTTTGAACGCGTCGGCTGCGTCCGAGTTTCCGAAATAATGCGCGAACACGCTTTCGCGAACGAGGCCTGCGAGGCGACTCAGAAAAATCCCGGAGGCGACGAGAAACGCGTGGCGTTTGGAGGCGCCGGCGGGCACGGCGCGCGCGGATGGACGCGCGGCCGCTACGGGGTTTTCGGGAGTTGCGTGCGTGTCGATAAGTTCATTACAGAAGGTGGGGCAGAGGATGTCAACTTGGATTTGAATGGGTTGCGACGAAATCGCGACCGCTCTGCCGGTTAGCGTCAATCCGTTTCAGGTGCTAACCGTGGCGGATTCGAACGCCGGACACGAGATGAAGATCGGGCTGGAGTGGTGGACGATCGGAATCGGCGTGGCGTGCGGCTACACGATCTACAGCTACCGGAGTTTTGCGGAGAAAGCCGGCGGGCGGGACGGGCATCTGCATGCGGGCGCGCAGAATTTTTTGAGGAGCTTGCGTGGCGTCCACTTGCAGGCGAATCGGGCCCAACGCGCTGGCGGCGAAGAGGGAATTGGAACCAACGCAAGCGAAGATCGCGATGGCGAACAGCAAGACAAATCGCGCGCTGAAGGATGGCTGCATTCCGCCACACAAGATGAACCGGATCGCTCGCCGGGGATTAATTGTTGCGAGGACGCTCCGGCGATGAATTTCGAACCGCTTCGGCGCGCGCGATCGCAAGAGGATGCATCGGCGATCGGCGAGGACGATTTTACGACTTACTGGGCGCTCCCTTTGGATAAAAAGACGGGCGGTCGTTCGCAATTCAAGGCACCGAGACGCTCCAGTGATGCGCGCAATGATGAACAGATTGCAATGTGCGGAATTGCAGGGGCGCTTGAGTATTTCAGGGCTTGGGCGTATAAGAAAA
>JAGWRH010000115.1 GCA_028876695.1 Acidobacteriota bacterium
GCAGCAGATCACCCTTGCAGGCGACGTGCACATCCGCTGCTACGCGCATGTCCTTCGCGTTGAGCCCAACGACAGCCGCTCCGGCGTCGCCGCGCGCATCGACCGCTACGAATTTCTTCCCGCCTCGGCCTGACTCCGCGCTCGCCACCTTTCCGCAGCACTCGCTCCAGAATTTTCTTTTCTTATTGCCGCCGCTGTCGCAGCATTATTTCCGGGGAACTTGCATGCCGCGCCATACACTGCTGATCGATGCCGACGACACTCTCTGGGAAAACAACATTTTCTTCGAGAAGACCATCGACGACTTCATCAGCAGCCTCGAACATCTGGGCTATACGCGCGAATACATTCGTTACATCCTGAATGAGACGGAGCGCCGCAACATCCGCCAGCACGGTTACGGCGTCCGCTGCTTCGGCCGCTCGCTCGAAGATACCTACCTCAAGCTCGCCGGAAACGCCGCGCGCCGCGAAGTGGTGAAAGAAATCGAGCAAATGGTTCATCTGCTCGAGCGCACTCCGCCGCAAATTCTCGATGGCGTGCCCGAGACGCTCGCCTACCTCGCCAAGCATCACCGCCTGATCCTGGTCACCAAGGGCGAAGCCGCCGAGCAAGCCGCCAAGGTCGAACGCTCCGGCCTGCAATCCTATTTTGACGCCATCGAAATCGTCGCTGAAAAAGGACGCGACGCCTACGAACGCCTCATCGGCAGTTTCAAAATCGTCAAATCGTACGGCTGGATGGTCGGCAACAGTCCCAAAAGCGACATCAACCCCGCGCTTCAATCCGGTCTGAACGCCGTTTTCATCCCTCACCCCAATACCTGGCACATGGAGCACGCCGAAATCGAAAGCGGCGCCGGTCGCCTGCTGATCATCAATACCTTCCGCGAACTCCGCGCGCACTTCTAGTTGCGCGGATCCCCTCGCTCGTCAAAAGAAGTTCCCGTTTTATTGCGTGGAATTCACGTAATTGAATGGAATGTGCACCACCGCTTCGATATCCACGGGCACGCCCCCACGCGTTCCGGGACGGAACTTCCACTGCCCGAGCGCCGCCGCCGCGTCGCGATCGAGCTTCGGATCGAGACTGCGCATCACGCGAATGCTATCCACCGTGCCGTTCTTTCGAATGATCCCGTACAGCACCACCTCGCCCTGCACATGCTCTCGGATCAACTCCGGAGGGTATTTCGGATCGACTTTCATCAGCGGCTCGGGGCCCCTTAGCGCGGCGCGGCGATGCATCGGCGTGTCGTCCGCCGAATCGAGCTCCGCGAAATTCAGAATCCAGCTGCCGCTGGCGCTGGTCACGTTGGGCATGTTGATGTTCATCGTATACACCTGCCGTCCGGAGAACACCGTTTCCGGCGGCAGCGAAGGGCTGATGTTCGCCACATCGATCCGCGCGGGCGCAGACGGCCGCAACGATTCCGCGTCGGTCCGTGAGTAAGGCCTCAGTCCCAGCTCGCTTCGAAAATTCCCCGGACGTTCCTGGCCGTTCGCAGCACGCGAATCCCGTCCGCTCACGCTGATCGCCGCCGGCAGCGTCCCGTCACCTCGCATCGCCGAATCCGCTGCGTCCGCCCTCGCGCCCGCGCCGGATTTACGCCCCTCGGGCGACATTCCTATCCGCGCGGCCAAATTCCCCACCGGAACACTCGCCTTCGGCGCGGCCAGCGCCGGAGTAGCCGATAGCGCGATGATCTGCCGCACGTTCGCATCGCTCGCCGAAGCTTCGCCGATCTCCGGAGCCTGGCCTTTCGCAGCGCTCGCGGTTGCGCTTCGACGCCTCGCCGCCACTGCCGGCGTACCGCTCAGCGGCATCGCCAATTTTTTCGGCGCGTCCGCCGAGAGCAGATCGAGCCTCACGCCACTCGGCCGCGCGTCCGTCATCTGCGGCGCGACTGCATTCTCCGCCTCGCGCCGTGCGATCTTCGGCGCCACTTTCGAAGCCGTCAGTTCCAAATGTATCTTCGGGACTTCGCTCGCAGCCCACTGCACCAGATTCGGCAGCTCCGGCGCGATCTTCGGCGGTGCAAGCGGCGCCCTTGGTTCGATCAAAGTCTGCCGCGGATGCGTCACGCGCACCGGCTCCGAAAAAATTGTCTGTCGCGGATGATACGTTTCCTCCGCGCGCTCGGACGCCGCTTTCACCGCGACCGCCGTTTTGCGCTTCGGTTGCAGCCGTTTCGTTGCGGCGCTCGGCAGCAGAATTTTCGGCAGGTCTTCCGGAGTGGTGTACCACGTCACCTCAATCTGCGGAGCTTCCAGCGTGGGCGTCACCTTCGGCAGGAATCCCCAGATCGGCAGGATCAGCAGCCAAATCGCGGCTACGTGCCACGCGCACGACGCAACGAACCCGCCGAGCGGCCAGCGCTGCTCCACGAATTCCACGCGCAGCGATTCCGCGCCCGCCGCGTCGAAGTCCTTCGCTGGCCGCGGGCCGAACAAAAAATCTCGGACGCTAGTGCGAAACTCTTCGCGCCGCGAACCCCACTCCACTCCCAGGTTCACGTCCGCGCTCCGTGGCCGGCTCGTAACGTCGATCACCAGCCCCGGTCTTCGTTCCCGCGCGCGCTGAACTGCTGGTTGCATCCGCGAATTATACCTGACGTTCCTGCGCGGTCCGGCTACGCCGCCGCGGCCAGCTGATAAAAACTGAGCGCCGCACCGCCCTGCTCGATCAATCGCGTTCGCTCTAGCCGGGTAATAAACTCCGGCAGGTCCATTTTCCGCTCGTGTTCCACGATCACGATTCCCTCGGGCGCCACCAGATGCGATCCATCCAAAAACTCGAGCGTCTCCGTGTACTCGTCCGGCCGGTTGTAGGGCGGATCGAGAAAGATGAAATCCGCCAGCAGATGCCGCGCCGCCAGCTTTTCCAGCCCTTTTTCCACCGGCGCCTCGATGATCTCCGCGCCGTTTCGCACGCCTAGCGCCGACAGATTCTCCCGGATCAACCGGGCCGACCTCGGATGCGACTCAACGAAAATCACCTCGCGCGCCCCTCGGCTGATCGCTTCGATTCCGATCGCGCCCGTTCCCGCGTATAGATCGAAAAACAGAGAATCCTTCACCGTCGGCCCCAGCACGTTGAAAAGCGTCTCGCGCAGCCGGTCGCTGGTCGGCCGTATTTTCAGCGCTCCCGGACCCTTGAGCCGCCGGCTTCGAAATTGTCCCGCGATCACCCGCACCGCACCACCTCACCCGCCATCTTCGCCTGCCTTCTCGCTCGCCCGCTTCGTATACTCGGGCCGTCAATCCTCCAGCCCCCTTTACGTCGGAGCCGCGAGAATACGAGAATGCTTCTGGGTCGTACCTTGAGGTGAGACGTAAGAGTTGCCGAAAGGCGCGGCTTTAGCCTCTTTGCCGCGGGCGGACCGCTGAAGCTCCTGGGTCCGTTATCTCCCGTTGTCCGGCGCAGCTCTTACCCCACCGACGCCAATTGATACCGCCGTTGCCACGAAGGATTCACCATCTCCAGCCGCGACGCCACTTCTCGTGCCTTCTCCGCATTTTCCGCCAGCGCGAACGCCTCCCGCCGCGCCATCTCCAGAATCTCGCGGTCCCGCAGCGGCTGCGCGAACGAGAACGCCGCGTCCCCATGCTGCCGCGTGCCGAAAAATTCGCCCGGGCCGCGCTGCTTCAGATCCCGCTCCGCGATTTCGAATCCATTCGACGTTGCCACCATCGTTTCGATGCGCTCTCGCGCCTCTCCGGTAATCGTCCGCGGCGCAATCAGGATGCAATGCGATTGTTCGGAGCCGCGCCCGATCCGGCCGCGCAGCTGATGCAATTGCGCCAGACCAAATCGGTCCGCGTGCTCGATCACCATCACCGTCGCGTTGGGCACGTCCACGCCCACCTCAATCACCGTCGTCGCCACCAACACGTGCAATTCGCCGCTCCGGAACTGCTCCATCACCGCTTCTTTTTCGTCGTTTTTCAGCCGCCCGTGCAGCAATCCCGCGCGCAGCTTCGGAAACACGCTCTTCGCCAGCCGCTCGTACTCCGCGGTCGCCGCTTTCAACTCCTGCTTTGATTCCTCGATCACCGGATAAACCACGTACGCCTGCCGCCCGCGCGCAATCTGGCGGCGCAGAAATTCCCACACGCCGGCGAGTTGCGTGTCCGCCGCCCATCGAGTTTCGATCGGCGTGCGTCCCGGCGGCAGTTCATCGATCACCGAAATATCCAGATCGCCATAGAGCGTCAGCGCGAGCGTCCGCGGAATAGGCGTCGCGGTCATTACCAGCACGTGCGGAGACGCGCCCTTCTCGATCAGCCGTTTCCGCTGCAACACGCCGAAGCGGTGTTGCTCATCCACGATCACCAGTCCAAGCTTTTCAAACTTCACGCTTCCTTCGATCAGCGCGTGCGTGCCCACTACGAACTGCGCCTGCCCCGCCTGCACGCGCAGCGCCGCCAGTTCCCGCTCCGCCTTAGTCCGCCCGCCGGTGATCAATTCCACAAAGTATCCCGCCGGCGCGAAAATCCGCTTCGCCGAAAGATAATGCTGCGCCGCCAGTATCTCCGTCGGCGCCATCAACGCCACCTGGCATCTATTCTCGATCGCGATCGTCGCTGCTTCGAGCGCCACGATCGTCTTCCCGCTGCCCACGTCTCCCTCGAGCAGCCGGTGCATCGGATACGGCTTCTCCAAATCATCGGCAATTTCCTTCAGCACGCGCTTCTGCGCTTCCGTCGGCTTGAACGGCAGAATCCGCTTCAGCGCTTCTCGCACTCGCTCTTCGCGCACGCGCATCGCGATTCCGGCGCGATGATTTTCGCGCTGCCGCCGCAACGTCAGCGCCAGCTGATAATAGAAAAATTCCTCGAATATCAGCCGCACTTGTGCCGGGCTGCGGAAGCTGTTCAGCATTTCCAGATTTTCATCCTTCGGCGGGAAATGCGCGTATGCAAGCGCCTCGCGGCGAGTGGGAAATCGGAATCGCTCGCGAATTTCCGGCGGCAGCGGGTCCGGCATGTTCCCGTCGAAATGCAGCAGCACTCCGTAAACGATTCGCCGCAGCATGCGTGAACTGATGCCGCCCATCGCCTCATAGACCGGCACGATGCGACCCATTTCCGTCGAATCCGCCGGCTGCCCCTCGCCGTCGCTCACGATTTCCATCTGCGGATTCACCATTTCCACCCGCGCCGGCCGGTAGGGATCGGCTTCCACTTTGCCATGCAGCACCAGCCGCTGCCCGTCCTTTAGTTTTCCTTGCAGGTAGCCGCCATGAAAAAAACGCACGTACACCGTTCCGGTTTTATCCCGCACCGAAAGGTGAAACAGCGCCCCGCGCCCGCGCCGGAAGCGAACCGTGCTGCCGCCCCCGCCCGTCACTTCCGCCAGGATTGTGTGCACTTGCCCCGGCACGATTTCAGCGATCGGCGTGAATCGAATGCGGTCTTCGTAGCGAAACGGAAGATAACTGAGCAGGTCGCCAACCGTCGCGATGCCGTGTTCCTCCAGCACCGCCGCGCGATGCGGACCCACCCCGCGCAGGTACTTCACCGAATCTGTGAGTGTTGCTGTCAATTCAGTCGTATTCGGCAGCCGTTCGGATTTGAATGCCGTCTGGATTATCGCAGCGCCCGCGCGCCACTCCAACCGCGCCAACACGGACCGCCCATCTCCACCGCGGCTTCCGTTATGAAGCGCGGTTCCAAGCTCGCGGTTTACACCCGCATATCGCTCGCTTAAGATGAGGATTGCCCTCTTTCGGGCACGCCGGAGCGTCCGTTCCTCATTCTCCGCGGACCCCGGTGGCTGATTTGCGCGCTTCAGCGAGCGCCACCGGCCTCGCGATCGGTGCGCTAAGGCACGCCCGCTGGGGCAACGGACCTTGGCGAAAGACAATAAGATCCTCGGCGCGACCCCTCGACGCTGGCTCGAATACCTGGTCGCAATCCTCTTTGGCAACGCAATCTACTACAAGTCCCTCTGGTCGCATCTCCCCGAATCTCTGCAGCACCAAGGATTTGCCGTAGACCCCGGCATGCTGATCGATTTTCTGGTCTGCGTCGCGCTTTACGGCCTGATTCGCCTCGGAGCGTACCTCCATCGCTAGCCAAACATTCCCACCCCGGAGCGTTTGAGGTGTAACCGAGCAAGGTCCCCAAAGCGCTCCCGCGCTTTGAAGCGTCATTTCTCCTGCTAACGTCTGCGGTAGCAAGCCCGTCTAATCTCTTGTAAGCCGGAAGGTTGTCGAGTCGGGCGGACGCATCGCGCTGTCCGGACGTGCCAAGCAGCCTTCCGGCGGTCTAAACTATGGGCATGAGCGTCGCACTCGAAGGAGATGCGCGCCAGGCGGCTTTAGCTAGGGCCGAGGAGGAGCAGTCGCTCGTCCGCAAAGCCCAGGCTGGCGATCGCCTGGCCTTCGACGAACTGGTGCGCCGCTACGACCGCGACGTCCTGCGCCTGGCGCTGAATCTCGTTCACAATGCCGAGGAAGCGCGCGACGTGTATCAGGAAAGTTTTCTCCGCTGCTACCGCAATATCCACAGGTTCCGCTTCGAGTGCAGCTTTTACACTTGGCTCTATCGCATCGTTACCAACGTGGCGCTCGATCATCTGCGCCGCCGCGGTACGCGCCGTGAAGAGCAGGCGCCCGTGCTTCCGAATGGCGGCGGTGCCGCGCGCGATTTCTTCGAGACTCAAGTCGAAGAGCGCGCCTCCGCTTCGCCCGAAAAGCAGCTTCTGGGCCAGGAACTCGCGCGCCAGATTCACGGAGCGATGCAGCAGCTTTCTCCGCGCGAGCGCGCCGTTTTCGAATTGAAGCATTATCACGGCCTGCGCCTCCGCGCCATCGGCGAAATTCTGGGCACTTCGGAAGAGACCGCAAAGAATTCGCTGTTTCGCGCCACAAAAAAACTGCGCGCCAGGCTGGATGCCTTTCGTTAGAAGTAATGAACGACGCACGCAAATTCGGCCACGCGGATGCGCCTTGCGACGCATGGCAGCCGCTTCGTTCGCTCGCCGTCGGCGGTGAACTCGACCCCGCCGATGAATCTCGCCTCGCCCCGCACCTGGCCGAATGCGCCGCTTGCTCCGCCGATCTCGCGCGCGAGCGCGAAACTCTCGCTTTGCTCGTCGCGCAGCGAGCCGAACCTGGCGCGGCTCTGCTCGCGAGCTGCCGCGCGGGCTTGCAGGACGCGCTCGATCGCGAGGAAGACCGCGGCTGGATTGCGCGTTTCCTGGGGCCGTTGCTCCCATCGAGCTGGATTTCCCCGCGTCCCGCGTGGAGCGCCGCGATCTTATTGCTGATCGGTTTCTCCGTCGGTTTGTTCGTTCCACGGCTTCTGCTGCGAAACCGCGCAGCCCATCCTCCTCAAAATCCTCCGTCGCATGTCGCGTTCACTCCGGCGCCGCTTTTGCTGGCGCACAGTCCTTACGCTGATTCCCATAAAGCGCCCGATTCCGCGGCGCAGCAGAATTCATCGGATTCGTCCGCCGCAGCGTCTGCCTCACCCGTGCAGGCCCTTGATCTTCACCGGGCCACCGTCGCCAGCATCAACGTGCTCCCCACTGGCGCTGGCGTCCCGCCCCAGGTGCAGCTCCAGCTCGCCGCGCAGCAGCCTTACACCCTGCAGGGCACGGTGGACGATGGCGATGTCCGCGACGTCCTTCTATACGTGCTGCGCCACGGCGAACTCTTCGCCCCTGTTATTCGCCTCAGCGCTGTCGATGCACTGTCTCCGCGCAGCGGCATTCCGGAAATCCATTCCGCCCTCTCCCGCGCCATGCGGCAGGACGCGAGCGCCGCTGTCCGACTCAAGGCGCTCCAGGCCCTGAGCAGCCCCGGGCCGGAGGACCTCGTCGCGCGCATGCTGCTCGACGCAATTTCAAGCGATCAGGATCCCATCGTCCGCGAGCAGGCCATGGACACTCTTCGGAACTTGGCCGATAGCGGCCAGCTCGCTCCCACCGATCACGTGATCGCCGTTCTGCGGAACTTTGCTCACGATGATGCCGACCCCTCCATTCGCATGCAGAGCGCTGCGGTCGTTCGCGAACTCGTCAGCCAGCGCAACGCTAGCCGGTAAGAGGTCGCCGCCAGCCAGACCATCCAATCGCACGCGACCAGGTAAAAAATACAGGTACTGGTACCTTCGAATCCACCGGGTCTCTGCGACCTTTCCTTTCGTTAGCCGCTGGCTTTCTTTGACTTGCACCGTCAGTTGGACTGCGGAGGGATTGGAACTTCCCTTGCCCAGCGATACCGGAAGCGGATTCGCCGATGTTGGGGCAGGATGAATAGGGGGACGGCAATGAACGATTTTCAAGACGAAAACGAGAAAGTGGAAGGCGCCGAATCGTCCGGCGTGTCGGGGGCCAGCATCTGGCCCGGAGTCGTGATTGTGGCGCTGATTCTGGTGGCTGGACTGGCGATTGTTTACGCGCACAGTCAGCGGTCGCAAATCAACGCGATCACGTCGCGTGATGCGTCGCTCAACACGAGCGTGGCGCAGCTGCAAGATCAGCTGCAATCGACCACCACGAAGCTCAACGAGATGGTCGCGCAGCAGCAGGCCGCCGCGCAGGCTGCGGCGGAAGCGGCGCAAGCCAAGCAGCAAGCCGCTGCGGAGCATCGCGCGGTCCGGACCGGCCGCACCGCGGCGCATCGTGGGCGTGTCGGCAGCGCTTCGGAGAAGCGTTACAATGCGCTCGCAGCACGCGTCGATGCGCAACAGAAAGAGCTCGACGAAACAAATCAGTCGATCGCAAAAACGCGCTCAGATCTGCAGGCCAGCCTCGATTCCACCGCCTCCGGCCTGAACGGCTCGATCGCCAAGAATCACGCCGAGCTGGTGGCCCTGGAAAAGCGCGGCCAGCGCAGCTTTTTCGAATTCGACCTCTCGAAAGAGAAGCAGTTCAGTCACGCGGGGCCGATTTCGCTTTCGCTGCGCCACGCCGATACCAAGCATCAACGCTACAACATGATGCTGCTGGTGGACGATAATCGTCTGGAGAAGAAGAACGTCGACCTCTACGAGCCCATCTGGATTAGCAGTTCCGATGCGCCGCAGCCGGTCGAAATCGTGGTGAACAAGATCACCAAGAATCACATTCACGGCTATGTCTCCGCGCCGAAGTTCTCGAACGCGGAGCTGAACACCGATGCGACGCTGCAGCCCGTTTCCGCCACGAGCTCCAATGCGAGCGACGCGCCAGTGGCCGGAACCGCGCAGCCCGCAGCGACGCCAACCGTCCAACCGTAAATTCGCAGATCAATCTTTCGTGTATTCCGAGGCCGAGCGGCAACCGTCGCTCGGCCTCACTTTTTTGCGCGCTGATTTTTTGGGCGAAGAAGCGGGGAGAATAAATTTGTGCAGCAAGCAAGTCGTGCTGCACGACGACATTTTGGTCCTTTAACACGCCGGATACGGCCAAAAATTGGACGGATTTGACGCGTTATCGCGCATTTACGGCCGGAATGGGGCGAACCCGTGCGTCACTTGCGCGGCACGAGCGAATGATCGACTCGGCGGCTCGGCCAGTGTAAGATGCGTCCAATTCGAAGCGCCCGAGGGCGCGAAAGGTAGGGGGCGAATGTTGAGCGCGAGCGCAATCGCAGGTCTGCTCTTGGTTGGACGGATTCTGTACGGCGGGTTTTTCCTGATCAGCGGATTGAATCACTTCATGAAGTTCAGTTCGTATAAACCGTACGTAGCGTCGAAGGGCGTGCCGGCACCGGCGCTCGCGGTGGTCTTCAGCGGGTTGCTGATTTTTCTCGGCGGCTTGAGCGTGCTTCTTGGCTGCTGGCCGGATATCGGTCTGCTGCTTATTGCGATCTTTCTTGTGTTCGCCACTCCTCCGATGCATTCGTTTTGGAAAGTGACCGATCCCATGGCGCGGATGAACGAACTGGTTAATTTCGAGAAAAATGTCGCGCTGCTCGGCGCGGCGCTGATGCTGGCCGCGATTTCGCAGCCGTGGCCGATCAGCCTCGGCCACTAGCGGGGGTGATGCAGAAAAGCGCGAGTGCGATGGCGCTCGCGCTTTTCGATTTTTGGTGAGGGTCACGCGGAGCTGGGCAGTACTGGGTCGTACACCCGGAAATTCAGCACCGTTTCGGCCCGCACGCGAGGGTCGTTGTCGCGCGTAAGCACTTGCGTTCCGCCGCCGGCAGCCGCTCCGCCAATGGCCGCGCTCTTGTCTCCGCCGGACAGCGCGCCGAGCAGCGTGCCGAGCCACGCGCCACCTCCAAGGTATTCGCCGGTGTGCTTGGAGGGCGAGCAAAGGCATGAGCAGCTCCCTTCCTGCGGCAGGCAGGCTTCACCCTAATTCTCGGCTGAAATTGCCGGGCCCGAGTTCCCGCACTCCAACGCGCTCTGCCCCATGGCGCGAGCGCCTTGGGGTCCCCGGAAACAGCGCGCTGGGAACCCCAGGTTTGGAATGACAGGCGTTTTCGAAGCAGCGCGGCCCGGTTGTTATTCGCGAAGGATCTCGGCGTTGGCGGCCGGTGAAACGATGCGGACGAGCTTTTGTCCGTCGAGGAAGAGATCGACTTCGAGGTCGGCGGTCTTCACTTGCAGCTCAGTGAGTTTCTGGCCGCCGGAATCCTGCTGGTCAAGGGAATTGAGCGTGATGCTGCCGGGCGTGAGCGCCTGCGGGATGAGCACGGGAAACGTTTGTTCGCCGCCGGCTTGCCAATCGTAGAGGCGCGCGAGGACTGCGAACTGGTCGTAGAGATTGTTATCGAGGACGGCGATTTTGGACGACGAGAAGGTGAACTGCTGTGTGTAGGGGCGCTTGCCTTCAACGTGGAGATCGATTCGAGCGACGGGACCGCTAAAGGTGATTTCGGCGGAGGCTTTCTGCACGCCC